>JADLCO010000164.1 GCA_020847115.1 Pseudomonadales bacterium
CCATAAGCATGCCGGGGGTGATCTTGTCGCAGTTGGAGATGCACACCAGCGCATCGGCGCAGTGGGCGTTGACCATGTACTCCACCGAGTCGGCGATGATGTCGCGCGACGGCAGCGAATAGAGCATGCCGTCGTGGCCCATGGCGATGCCGTCGTCCACCGCGATGGTGTTGAACTCGCGGCCCACGCCGCCGGCCGCGGCGATCTCGCCCGCCACCAGTTGGCCCAGGTCCTTGAGGTGCACGTGGCCCGGCACGAACTGGGTGAAGCTGTTGGCGATGGCGATGATTGGCTTGTTGAAGTCCTCATCCTGCATGCCGGTGGCCCGCCACAGCGAGCGCGCGCCGGCCATGTTGCGGCCGCGGGTGGTGGTGTGGGAGCGGTAGGTCGGCATGGCGGCCTCGGGCGGGTCGTGGTGAAAAACGGGGTCCGGAGAATAGCAGAGTCCCCCGGGCGCGGGCAGCGCGGCGGGGCGCGGCTCAAACGGCCCCGGCGGCGCGCAGGGCGTCGATCTCCGCGTCGGCGTAGCCCAGTCCGCGCAGCACCGCGGCGGTGTGCTCGCCGGTGCGCGCGGGCAGGCTGCGGATCGTGCCCGGGGTGGCGCCGAGCTTGATGGCGATGCCTGGTTGCAGCGCCTCGGGCTGACGCGGATCGCCGAGCGGCAGCAGCATCTGGCGGTGGCGCAGTTGCGGATCGGCGACCGCCTCGGCGAAGCCGTTCACCGCGCCGATGCATACGTCCGCGCCGGCCAGCGCCTCCTCCCATTCGGCCAATGTGCGGGTGCGCATCAGCGCATCCAGTTCGGCCTTGGCCGCCCGCTGTCCGGCGCTCGGTGGCTGGTTGAAGTCCGAACCGTGCATGCGCTGCGTGCTCAATTCCGGCCGGCCCACCGCCTTGCAGAAGTTGTCCCACAGCCAGGGTTCCATGCAGCCCACCGTCAGCCAGCGGTCGTCCCTGGTGCGGTACACCGCGTAATAGGGGTGTTCACCGGCAAACACGTTCTCGCCGCGCCTGGGCTCGGCGCCGCCCACCAGGTAATTGCGGATGCCGGGCACCGCGGTCAGCAGCGCAAAGGCAGTGTCGAGATAGGCGATGTCGACGTGCTGGCCGCGCCCGCCGCTCTGGCGCGCGAGCAGCGCCAGCAGGATGCCGATCACCCCGTGCAGCGAGGCGCCGGCATAGTCGGCCACCAGATTGAGCGGGATCGGCGGCGCCGCGCCCGGCGCGCCGAGCTGGCCCAGCACGCCCGCGAGCGCCAGATAATTGAGGTCGTGCCCGGCGCGGTCGCGGTAGGGCCCGTCCTGGCCGAAGCCGGACAGGGAACAGTACACCAGGCGCGGGTTGATCTCGCTGAGCGTGGCGTAATCGGCACCGAGCCGCGCTGCCACGCCCGGACGGAAGCCTTCCACCACCACGTCGGCGTCCGCGGCCAGACGCTGCAGTATCCGCTGCGCCTCCGGGGCCTTGAGGTTCAGGGTCATGCTGCGCTTGTTGCGGTTGGCGAACTCCGAGCGCTCCCAGAGATCGTCGCGGGTGGCGTCCATGTCCTTGCCGGCGGCGGCGCGTGGCGGCGTCTCGATGCGCAGCACCTCGGCGCCCATGTCGCCCAGCATCATGGTGCAGAAGGCGCCGGGGGCGACCCGGTTCAGTTCCAGTACGCGGATTCCGGTGAGGGGTGGGTTCATGGCGGTGGGCCTCGAAGTGCGATGGCGGATGGCCTGAGTGTAGCAGCGCCTTTGCCGTCGGCGGCCTTCCGTTATCGCCAACCGACCCCGGTTCGGCTAAGCTCGGGGGCAAGCGATATCCTCAATTTGCAAGGCGACATCCCATGAGCCTCTACGACAAATACTTTCTGGCCCCCTTCATCAATTGCGCCTGCGGCACCAAGCCGATCAGGTATCAGCGCCGCAAGGTGGTGCCCCTGTGCGAGGGCCGGGTGCTGGAGGTGGGCATGGGCTCGGCGCTCAACCTGCCGTTCTACGACCCCGCCAAGGTCGAGTTCGTCTGGGGCTTGGAGCCCTCCGCGGCGATGCGCGACAAGGCGCGCGCCAATCTGGAGAAATCTCCGGTGGAGGTGAAGCTGATCGATCTGCCCGGCGAGGAGATCCCGCTCGAGGACAACAGCGTCGACACCGTGCTGCTCACCTATACCCTGTGCACCATCCCCGACTGGCACACCGCGCTGCGCCAGATGCGGCGGGTGCTCAAGCCGGGCGGGCGACTGCTCTTCACCGAGCATGGTTGTGCCCCCGATGCCGGGGTGCGCAAGTGGCAGGAGCGCATCAATCCGCTGTGGAAGAAGCTCGCCGGCGGCTGCAACCTGCACCGACCGATTCCCCAGCTGATCGAAGAGAGCGGCTTTTCCGTGTTCCAGTTGGAGCAGATGTACCTGCCCTCGACACCGCGGCTGTTCGGTTACAACTACTGGGGCGCGGCGCGAATCGCCTGATCGGCCCACACAAGCTGTTAGTATCCGCTGCCCGCGCGAGCGGACCATAACAATCGTCACCATCCCACCATAAAACCGAAGGAGAACCCCATGGCCTGCACCGTACTGCTGGAACTCAAAGTCAAACCCGAATGCGTCGACGACACCTTGAAGGGGCTGGGGGCATTGCTGCCCGAGACGCGCAGCTATCCCGGCTGCATCGAGGTCTACGCTCACCAGAACCAGGATGACCCCACCAACATCGTGGCGATCGAAGTCTGGGAGTCCCGTCAGGCCTACGAAAAGTACTTCGCCTGGCGCACCGAAACCGGCGTGATCGGCCAGCTCGCCAACTGGGTTTCCGCGCCGCCCTCGATCCGCTATTTCGACAAAAAAGCCTGAGTTCGGCCGGGGCGGCGGCGGCCGCCCCGTTCACAGGGCTTTCTGAAAGATCTTCGAGCGCCGCTGGTAGTTGTAGAGCTCGGCCTTGGCGGCTGGCAGATCCTCGATGCCGATGGGCGTGAAGCCCTTTTCCCGAAACCAGTGTTCGGCCTGGGTGGTGAGCACGAACAGGCGCTTGAGCCGGTGTTCGTTGCGCGCCACGCCTTCGAGGTGGGCGAGCAGCCGGCTGCCGACGCCCTGGTTGGCGAACTCCGGGTGGGTGGCGACGCAGGCCAGTTCGGCGGCCTGCTGAGCGGCGAACGGGTACAGCGCCGCACAGCCGATGAGGGTGCCCTCGGTGTGCACCACCACGTGGAAGCGGGAAATCTCGGTCTCCAGCAGTTCGCGTGAACGCTTGACCAGCACGCCGCTCTCCTCCAGCGGCTGGATCAGTTCGAGGATGCCGCCGATGTCGTCGATGGTCGCCTGGCGGATCACCTCGGCGCTGTCCTTCAGCACCAGCGTGCCGATGCCGTCGCGGGTGAACAGCTCGGCGAGCAGGGCGCCGTCCTCGGCGAAGCCGATCAGGTGGCTGCGCTGGATGCCGTTGAGGCAGGCCTGGTAGCCGGCGCGCAGGGAGGCGGCGAGCATCGGCTGGGTGGCGAGCTGTTCGAGCCAGCCCTTGACGTCGCGCAGCGAGATCGCCTTCTGCAGCCGGCCCTCGGCGTCGCGGACGCCGTCATCGGGGCCGATCAGGATCAGCTTGTCGGCCTGGAGGCTGATCGCGGCCTGCACCGCCACGTCCTCGGAGGTGAGGTTGAACACCTCGCCGGTAGGCGAATAGCCGACCGGCGACAGCAGCACGATAGCGCCGTCGTCGAGGTGGTTGCGAATGCCCACGCGGTCGATCCGCCGCACCTCGCCGCTGTGTTGAAAGTCGACGCCGTTGCGCACCCCGAGCGGCTTGGCGGTGATGAAGTTGCCGCCCACCACCCGCACCCGGGCGCCCTGCATGGGCGAATTGACCACGCCCATGGACAGTGCCGCCTCGATGGCGATGCGGATGCTGCCCACCGCCTCCTGCACGCAAGCCATCACTTCCGCGTCGGTGATCCGCACCTGATCCTGGTAATAGCAGGCAATCTGGCGCAGCTCCAGCTGGCGATCGACCTGGGGTTTGGCGCCATGGATCAGCACCACCTTGATGCCCTGGGCAGCGAGCAGGGCGAGGTCGCCCACCAGGTGGGCGAAATTGGCGTGCAGGATGCTTTCACCGCGCAACAGGATGACGAAGGTCTTGCCCCGGTGCATGTTGGTGTAGGGGGCGGTTTCGCGGAAGAACTTGACGTAATCGAGCACGATGGCGGCAGGTGGGGGTGCTGGCTGGGCGCCGATTATAGCAGCGGCGGCACGCGTGACTGGGGTGGTCAGGGGTCCTTGGCGAGACAGCTGCGCGCGATCAACCGCTCCAGCAGCGCCACCATGGGCGCGATCCGCGCGTGGGGCAGGGCTTCGTCCGGCTGGTGCGCCTGGGCGATGTCGCCGGGCCCGAGTACGGTGACGTCGAGGCTCAACTCGGCCAGGTAGGGCGCCTCGGTGGCAAAGGCGACGGCCTCGCGGGCATGGCCGGTGAGTTCCTCGCACAGCGCCACCAGGGGTGAGTCGTCGGGCGCCGCGAAGGGCGGTACAAGCAGATGGTCGATGGTGACGCCGGTGCCATCTGCCTCACCCAGCGGCAGCAGGCGCTGTTCCAGCTCCGCGCGCAGCTCCTCGAGATCGACACCGGGCAGCGGCCGGATCTCGAAACCCAGTTCGGCGTGCCCGCAGATGCGGTTGGGGTTGTCGCCGGCGCGTGCGCAGCCCAGATTGAGCGTGGAGTGGTCTATCGCAAAGCGCGGGTCTCGGCCGCGCGCGGCCAGCTCGCGGGCGAGATCGCGCAGTACACCCAGTGCCCGGTGCAGGGTGTGCAGGGCGTTGGCGCCGAGCGCGGGATCGCTGGAGTGGCCGGAGCGGCCGCGGATGCGCAGCCGTTCGACCAGAATGCCCTTGTGGGCGGCCACCGGCACCATGCCGGTGGGTTCGCCGATCAGTGCCCGCCGCGCCCGCGGCCGACCGGCCGCGACCAGTGCCTGGGCACCGGCCATCGAGGACTCCTCGTCGGCGGTGGCGAGCAGGATCAGCGGCTCGCGCAGGCGGGCTTCGGCAAAGCGTTCGGCTGCGGCCAGGGCCAGGGCGAAGAAGCCCTTCATGTCGCACACCCCGAGGCCGCGATAGCCTTGGTCGTCGCTGGTGAGCACGAAGGGATCGCTGCGCCAGAGCTGTGGATCGCAGGGCACGGTATCAGCGTGGCCGGCGAGCACCAGCCCGCCCGGGCCATGCCCGAGTGTTGCGATCAGGTTGGCCTTGCGCGGGTCGGTCAGGGGCCGGATCTCGACCGCAAAGCCCAGATCCTGGGCCCAATTGGCCAGCAGGTCGATGACCCCACGGTTCCCTTGATCGAGTTCGGCATTGACGCTGCTGATGGAGTTGCAGGCGATCAGCGCCCGCAGGCGTTCGGCGATATCCATGACCCCAGTGTAGAGTCTGGCTGCGGCGAAGTCCCGCAGTTCCAGGAGCCGGAGATCTCCCCTCGAGGCTTTGGGGCACGGCGGGCATTGGGTACAATCCAGGCGCTGGGCAGCGCCCTCGCCAACCACTGGATCCGCCCCAATGTGCCCGCGACCACCCGGGCCAGGGCATCCGCTCCTTTCGATTCGAGGCTAGCCATGACTTTTCCCCGCCGCGTTCCCCTGCTCATCGACGGCCACTGGGTGCAGAGCGAAAGCACCCAGTTCACCCCGGTGATCAATCCGGCCAACCAGGAAGTGCTGAGCGAAGTGCCCCAGGCTACCGAGGCCGAGCTGGCGCGTGCGGTGGCCGCGGCCCAGGCCGCGTTCCAGACCTGGAAGGAAGTGCCAGTGCCGCAGCGCGCACGGCTGATGCTGAACTATCAACACCTACTCAAGCAGCACCACGACGAACTGGCCGAGATCATAAGCCAGGAGCTGGGCAAGACCTTTGAGGACGCCAAGGGCGATGTCTGGCGCGGCATCGAGGTGGTCGAGCACGCCGCCAACATCCCCAGCCTGCTGATGGGCGAGACGGTCGAGAACATCGCCGGCGGTATCGACACCTGCTCCTGGCACCAGCCGCTCGGCGTGTGCCTCGGCATCACCCCGTTCAATTTTCCGGCGATGATTCCGCTGTGGATGTTTCCGCTGGCGATCGCCTGCGGCAACACCTTCGTGCTCAAGCCCTCCGAGCGCGATCCGCTGACCCCGACCCGGCTCGCCGAGCTGTTCATCGAGGCGGGCGCACCCCCGGGCGTGCTCCAGGTGGTGCACGGCGGCGCCGCCCAGGTCGATTATCTGCTCGAACACCCGGACATCCGCGCCGGTTCCTTCGTGGGTTCGGTGGCGGTGGGCAAGCACATCTATCGCAAGGGCACCGAGCACCTGAAACGCATGCAGTGCATGACCGGCGCCAACAACCACATGGTGGTGATGCCGGACGCCAACCGCGCCCAGGTGATCAACAACATCGTCGGCTCCGCGTTCGGCGCCGCCGGCCAACGCTGCATGGCGATTCCCAACGTGGTGCTGGTGGGCTCGGCGGCGGAGTGGATTCCCGAGATCGTGGAGGCGGCGGGCAGGATCCGTCCCGGCATCTGGACCGATGCCAGCGCCGCCTACGGCCCGCTCACCTCGCCGGCTGCGCGCGACCGGGTGCGCGCCATGATCGCCCAGGCGAAGAAAGACGGTGCCACCTGCCTGCTCGACGGTTCCGACTGCACCGTCGCGGGCTATCCCGACGGCAACTGGCTCGGCCCCACCATCTTCACCGACCTGAAGCCGGAGATGCCCTTCTACTGCGAGGAGGTGTTCGGGCCGGTGCTGTGCCTCCTCAAGACCGCGAGCCTCGACGAGGCCATCGCGCTCATCAACCGCGATTTCCGCGGCAACGGCACCTCGCTGTTCACCGCCTCGGGCGCCGCGGCGCGCAAGTTCCAGCACGAGATTCAGGTCGGCCAGGTGGGCATCAACGTGCCCATTCCGGTGCCGCTGCCGGTCTTCTCCTTCACCGGCTGGCGCGGTTCCTTCCACGGCGACCTGCACGCCTACGGCAAGCAGGCGGTGCGCTTCTACACCGAGACCAAGACGGTGATTTCGCGCTGGTTCGAGGGCGACATCCCGAGCGGCCCCAACATGTCCATCAACCTGCGCTGAGCGGCGCCGCGGCCCGTGGATTTCGAACTCGGCGAAGAACAGCGCGCCTTCCGCGACGCCGCCCGCGCCTTCGCCGCGGGTGAGCTGGCGCCCCAGGCCGCGCGCTGGGACGAAGAAAAGCATTTTCCCCGCGACGTCATCGCGGCGGCCGGGGCGCTGGGATTCTGCGGCCTCTACTGCCCGGAGGAACTGGGCGGGCTCGGTCTGTCGCGGCTCGACGCCGCGCTGATCCTGGAGGAACTCGCGGCCGGCTGCACATCGACCGCGGCCTTCATCTCGATCCACAACATGGCCACCTGGATGGCCTGCACCTGGGGCGGCGAGGCGGTGCGCGCGGACCTCTGCGGCGCGCTGATCCGCGGCGAGCAGCTCGCCTCCTACTGCCTCACCGAACCCAACGCCGGCAGCGACGCGGCCTCGCTCGTCACCCGCGCCGAGCGCGATGGCGATCACTACCGCATCAGCGGCGGCAAGGCCTTCATCAGCGGTGCCGGCAGCACCGAGGTGCTGGTGCTGATGGCACGCACCGGTGCGGCGGATTCGGGCGCGCGCGGCATCTCGGCGTTCGCGGTACCGGCCGATGCGCCCGGCATCAGCTACGGCAAGAACGAGACCAAGCTCGGCTGGAACAGCCAGCCGACCCGCACCATCGCCTTCGACAATGTGCGCGTCCCTGCCGCCTACCGGCTCGGCGCCGAGGGCGAGGGCTTCAAGATCGCCATGCGCGGGCTGGACGGCGGGCGCATCAACATCGCCGCCTGCTCGCTCGGCGCCGCCCAGGCCGCGCTCGATCACGCCCAGACCTATGTGCAGGAGCGCCGCCAGTTCGGCCAGCCGATCGCCGCGTTCCAGGCGCTGCAATTCAAGCTCGCCGACATGGCCACGGAACTGGTCGCCGCGCGCCAGATGGTGCGGCTCGCGGCCAGCAAGCTCGACCGCGACGACCCGGACAAGACCGTCTACTGCGCCATGGCCAAGCGCTTTGCCACCGACATCGGCTTTCGCGTCTGCAACGAGGCGCTGCAACTGCACGGCGGCTACGGCTACCTGCGCGAATACCCGCTCGAGCGCCTGCTGCGCGACGCGCGCGTACACCAGATTCTCGAAGGCACCAACGAAATCATGCGCGTGATCGTGGCGCGCCGCATCCTGGAACCCGGAGCAACGGAGACGATTCGATGAGCGATCTGCTGAAAGTCGAGAAGCGCGGCCACACCGCGATCCTGACCATGAACAACCCGCCGGCCAACACCTGGACGCCGGAGAGCCTGAAACTGTTGCAGCAGACCATCGCCGAACTGAACGCCGATGCCGACAACTACGCGCTGGTGCTGGCGAGCGAGAGCGAAAAATTCTTCAGCGCCGGCGCCGATCTCAAACGCTTCCACCACGACGACACCGGCGCCGCCTACGAATTCATCAAGGCCTTCGGCATCGCCTTCGATGCGCTCGCCAACTACCGCGGCGTCGCCATTGCCGCCATCACCGGCTTCGCCATGGGCGGCGGGCTCGAGTGCGCGCTCGCCTGCGACATCCGCGTCGCCGAGGAGCAGGCGCAGATGGCGCTGCCGGAATGCACCGTGGGTCTGCTGCCCGGCGGGCTCGGCACCCAGCACCTGCCCTGGCTGGTGGGCGAGGGCTGGGCCAAGCGCATGATACTGCTCGGCGAGCGTGTCAACGCCCAAAAAGCGCTCGAAATCGGTCTGGTACAGGAAGTGGTGCCCACCGGCAAGGCGCTCGACAAGGCGCTGGAACTCGCCGCCAAGGTGGAGGGCCAGAGCCCGCCCTCGGTGCGGGTGTGCAAGGAGCTGATCATGTCCGCGCGCCACCGCTCGCTCGACAGCGGCTTCCAGTTCGAGCGCGACGGGTTCATGGATCTATGGGGCATGGCGGATCAGAAGGAGGGCGTCGCCGCCTTCGTCGAGAAGCGCAAACCCGTGTGGAAGAACGCCTGAGGGAGGTCGTCCGGTGTCCGAGCAGCCGGTACTTTTCTCCGCGCGCGACTGTGCCGACGGTCGCCGCATCGCCATCGCGACCCTGAATGCCGAGAAGGCGCTCAATGCGCTCAGCCTGGAGATGGTCGATCTGCTGAGCGCCGAGCTCGACCGCTGGGAGGCCGACCCGGACGTGGTCGCCATCCTGATCGACAGCGTCGGCGACCGCGCGTTTTCGGCCGGCGGCGACATCCGCATGCTGTACGAATCCATGGTCGAGCATGGCGCCGGCGAGAATCCCTACGCGCGGGATTTCTTCGCCCGCGAATATCGCCTCGACCATCGCCTGCACCACAGCCCGATCCCGATCATCACCTGGGGCAACGGCTTCGTGATGGGCGGCGGCATGGGCGTCTACCAGGGCGGCGATTTCCGCATCGTCACCGAGCACAGCAAGCTGGCGATGCCGGAGATCACCATCGGCCTGTTTCCCGATGTCGGCGGCACCTGGTTCCTGAACCGCACCCGCGACCATGCGGGTCTGTTTCTTGGCCTCACCGGCGCCCAGATCAACGCCGCCGATGCCCTGTACGTCGGGCTCGCGGATGTGTTCGTCCCCCACGGCGACAAGGCGCGGCTGCTGGACCGCCTGGCGGCACTGGCCTGGGCCGGCGATACCGCAGCGCGCAAGGGACAAATCGAAGCGCTCTTGCGCGAATTCGAACACGACGGCCGCGACCGCCGGCCCGCCGCGCAGATCCCCGCCCATGGCGAGTGGATCGCGCGCGTCACTGGTGCCGACAGTCTCGCCGCCGCCTCGGCGGCGATCACGGCCTATGACGGCGAAGACGCCTGGGCGCAGCGCGCGGTGGCCACCCACAGGCGCGGCTGTCCGGTGTCGATCTTCCTCGCCCACGAACTCCATCGGCGCGGCCGCGGGCTGACGCTCGCCGACGCCCTGCGCCTGGAGCTGGTGGCGGCGCTCAACTGCGCCAGGTACGGTGTGTTCCGCGAAGGCGTGCGCGCCCAGATCATCGACAAAGATAATGCGCCGCGCTTCGAGCCGGCGACGCTCGCCGAGCTGACAACGGCGCTGCAACGACAATATTTGACACCGCCCTGGGGCGACGCGCCCCATCCGCTGGCGGATCTCTGAGGGGGAACAGGGCATGGCCAAGACGGTAGCGTTTTTCGGATTGGGCAACATGGGCGGGCCGATGGCCGCCAATCTGGTCAAGGCTGGGTTCCAGGTGCGCGCCTTCGACGTGGTGCCCGCTTCGGTGCAGCAGGCGGTGCAGGATGGGTGCAGCGCCGCGGCCAGCGAACAGGCTGCGGTCGAGGGCGCTGATGTGGTCATCTCGATGCTGCCCGACGGCGCCATCGCCGAACGCCTCTACATCGACGGCGCCGGACTCCTGAACCTGATCGGCCCGGCCACGCTGGTGATCGACTGCTCGACCATCGCCGCGGCGAGTTCGCGGCGCATCGCCGCCGAAGGCAAAAAACGCGGCATCCGCGTGGTGGACGCCCCGGTCTCCGGCGGCGTCGCCGGCGCCCAGGCGGCGACGCTCGCGTTCATGTGTGGCGGCGAGGCAGCCGACGTCGAGGCGGCGCGCGAAGTGCTGCAACACATGGGCGCCAACATCTTCCACGCCGGCGCGAGCGGCGCCGGCCAGATCGCCAAGATCTGCAACAACATGCTGCTCGCGGTGCACATGATCGGCACCGCCGAGGCGCTGCAACTGGGCGTCGACAACGGCCTCGACCCCAAGGTGCTGTCGAATATCATGCTCAAGAGCTCCGGCTGCAACTGGTCGCTGGAAAAGTACAACCCCTGGCCGGGAGTGATGGAAACCGCGCCCGCGAGCCGGGGTTATCAGGGCGGCTTCATGGTGCGGCTGATGCAGAAGGATCTGGGGCTCGCGATGGGCGCCGCGCTCGCCAGCCATTCGAGCACGCCCATGGGCGCGCTCGCCCAGAGCCTCTACAGCCTCTACGGGGAGCTGGGCGGCGAAGACAACACCGGACTGGATTTCTCCAGCATCCAGCGGCTGTTCGGCGGCTCGCGGTGAGCGCCGCGGTGGAAACCCGGGAGTC
>JADLCO010000165.1 GCA_020847115.1 Pseudomonadales bacterium
CCCACGGTGCCGATCACCTCGCCCTGCTTGACGGTCTCGCCTACCTTGACGTTGCGCCGGTCCAGATGGAGATACTTGGTCATGTAGCGGCCGCCGTGCTGAATGGCGACGAAATTGCCGTTGGGGCCGCTGTATCCCGAGCTCACGACCTTGCCATTTCCTGCCGCGTAGATCGGCGTTCCCCGCGGCGCTGAATAGTCGATGCCGTTGTGAGGGCGCACCGTCTTGAAGATGGGGTGCAGGCGCCGCGGGTTGAAGTTGGAACTGACGCGGGTGAAGTCCAGCGGTGCGCGCAGGAAGGCCTTGCGCATCGGCCGGCCCTCCGGGGTGTAGTAGCCCACGGTGCCGTCGGGCGCCACGAAGCGCACTGCGACGAAGGTCTTGCCCTGGTTGGTGAAGCGTGCCGCCAGGATATCGCCATTGCCGATCTTCTCCCCGTCGAGGAACTCCTCCTCGTAGAGCACGCTGAAGGTGTCGCCTTGGCGCAGGTCCAGGGCGAAGTCGATGTCCCAGGCGAAAATCCCCGCCAGCTCCATGATCTGGGCATGGGACAGGCCGATCGTCTCGGCGTCCAGAAACAGCGAGGAGCGGATGTTGGTGGCGCGTACCACCGGCACTCGTTCCGGTTCCTCCACCAGGTGTTGGCTGGTGAAGCCGGCTTCGGGGCCGGCGGATTCGTAGAGATAGGTTTCGGTGGGCGAGGGCGAATACTTGACCTTGCTCAGGCTCCCTTTTTCGTCGAGGGCCACCGCGACCGTGTTGCCGATCTGCAGCCGATTGAGCGCCTTGGTGTCTTCGTCGGCAATGGCGACGGCATGCACGTCGCCGGGGTCCAGTGACAGACGGCGAAACACGGTGGCGAGGGTATCGCCACGCCGAATCCGTACCTCGTGCCAATCCACCTCGTCTTCGTCGGCGGCCTCCAGGGCGGGCGAAAACGCATCCGGATCGATGTCCAGCGGGATTTCCATCGCCGTTCGCTTCGCCTCGACGCGTTCGGAGGGCACCAGCACCAGCAGTGCGGCGGTCGCCAGGGCGACCAGTCCGGCGGCGGCGATATGGGCTTTGGGGAGGAAGTGCAATGCCCCGATCAGGGCGGCAACGGGCGAAAGCGGGTCTTTTCTGGGTGCCATGTGGGAGCTGCCAGATCCATTTTTACGAGCGGGACGACCGGCCGGAAAGGTAGCGTAAAAACCGCCGTGAGGGAACCGTCACGGGATCACCGATACCGCCGGCGGCATCCGAGCGGCGGGATTTCGCGCCGAAAATGGCAACCGTGTCAGCTTTTTGCGAACAGGGCGTAATAAAAACCGTCGTTGTCGCCGCCGCCCGGCAGCCATTGCCGGCCGAGGGCGGTCGCGATGCCGGGCAGGGTCGAGGGCAGGGGCAGGGTGCGCGCATCGCCGTGTGCCGCGAGAAAGGCAGCGACGACGGCATCGTTCTCGGCGCGCAGCACCGAACAGGTGGCGTACAGCAGGCGCCCGCCCGGCGCCAGGACCGCCCACAGCCCCGCCAGCAGCCGCTGCTGTG
This sequence comes from Pseudomonadales bacterium, assembly GCA_020847115.1. Taxonomy (GTDB): domain Bacteria; phylum Pseudomonadota; class Gammaproteobacteria; order Pseudomonadales; family Porticoccaceae; genus JAGPUQ01. The sequence continues at coordinate 1,531 of JADLCO010000165.1, forward strand.
CGGCGGCCAGTGCCGGGATGTCCGTGGGCCGGCGCAGCAGCTTGATGTCCGGATGCCGGCGTATCACCCCGGTCGCGGAGCAGGGTGCGTCGACCAGGATGCGGTCGAAGGGGATGCCGTCCCACCAGCCCTCCGGCGCGCCGGCGTCCGCGGCCAGCAGCCGCGCGTGGCAGCCGAGGCGATCGAGATTTTCCGCCACCTGCTGCAAGCGCTCGGCGCTGCGGTCGACGGCGACCAGGTCCACGCCGTCCGGCGCCACCTCCAGCAGGTGTCCGGTCTTGCCGCCCGGCGCGCAGCAGGCATCCAGCACGCGCTGCCCGGCGCCGGGGTCGAGCAGCGGCGCGCAGAGCTGGGCGGCTTCGTCCTGCACGCTGACCAGGCCGGCGCCGAAGCCGGGCAGCTCGCCGACCGCGCAGGGCGCTGCGAGCACCACGCCATCGGCGCTGTGGGTCGTGGGGCGGGCGGCGAGGCCCGCCGTTGCGAGCCGATCGAGGTAGGCGGCGCGGTCGGTGCGCCGGCGGTTGATGCGCAGCGTCATGGGGGCCCGGGCGTTGCCGGCGGCCAGCACCGCGTCCGCCTGCTCCGGCCAGTCCGCGGCCAGCTGTTGCGCCAGCCACCGCGGGTGCGCGGTGCGGTAACGGATATCGCCGGCGAGGGCGGCGTCGAGCTGGGCGCGCTCGCGCTGGAAGCGGCGCAGCAGCGCATTGGCCAGTCCCTTGGCCCAGGGCTTGGCCAGCGCGGAGCAGGCTTCCACCGTCGCGTGGACCACGGCGTGCGACGGAATGCGGGTGAACTCCAGCTGATACAGCGCCGCCGCCAGCAGCCCATGCAGGTCGGCGTCGCGCGCCTTGAGCGGTCGGGCGAGGAGCCGCTCCAGGATCGCGGCGAGGCGCGGGTGCCAGCGCAAAGTGCCGTAGCAGATCTCGCCGAGCAGGGCACGGTCGGCGGGCGCAACCTGCTCCGCCTGCCGCGGCAGGGCGGCGTCGAGGGACTGACCGGCGCTGACCGCCGCGATGGCGCGTGCCGCAGCCGCGCGCACCGCGAGCCCCTCAGCGGTCAAACGCGGCTCCCGGTGCGAAGCGATCGCCACTGCTGTTGAGCAGTTCCGCCGCGGTCAATCGCTTGCGTCCCTCCAGCTGCAAGTCGTGGATGAGATAGGCGCCGGTGCCGCAGGCGACCAGAATGCCCTCGCGCCCGGTGCTGACGATGGTGCCCGGCGAAGCTGTGCCGGAGTAAGCACTCACCGACCCGGTCCAAATCCGCACCGTCGCGCCCTGCAGCTGGGTTTGTGCCACCGGCGCCGGGTTGAACGCCCGCACCTTGCGGTCGATGGCCGTCGCGGAGTCCCGCCAGTCGATCCACGCCTCGGCCTTGTCGATCTTGGCCGCGTAGGTGGCGCGGCCGTCGTCCTGGGGTTGGGCGGGCAGCGGCCCCTCCGCCAGCCGCTCCAGGACGTCGAGGAGCAAGGTCGGTCCCAGCCCGGCGAGCCGCTCCTGGAGGCTGCCGGCGGTGTCGTCCGGGCGGATGGGGCAGCGCGCCTCGGCCAATATCGGACCGGTGTCGAGGCCGGCCTCCATCTGCATGATGGCGATACCGGTTTCCACGTCGCCGGCGGCGATGGCGCGCTGGATCGGCGCCGCCCCGCGCCAGCGCGGCAGCAGTGAGGCGTGGACATTGATGCACCCCAGGCGCGGCTGGTCGAGCACCGCGGTGGGCAGGATGAGCCCGTAGGCGACCACCACCAGCAGATCCACCGCCAAGGCCGCGAATTCGGCCTGAGCCTCGGGCGCCTTGAGTGTCTGCGGCTGGTGCACCGTCAGGCCGTGCGCCAGTGCCAACTCCTTCACCGGGCTCGCGGTCAGCTGCCGGCCCCGGCCGGCGCGGCGGTCGGGTTGGGTATAGACCGCGAGGATCGGATAACCGGCCTCGAGCAGCGCCCGCAGATGGATGGCGGCGAAGTCCGGGGTGCCGGCAAAGGCGAGGCGCAAGGGCGTGGCCACGGCGCGCGGCTCAGGCGGTGGCGCGGTGCGACTTGGCGAGTTTCTGCCGGATGCGCTGGCGCTTGAGGGGGGACAGATAGTCGACGAAGAGCTTGCCGTCGAGGTGATCGACCTCGTGCTGGAGGCAGACCGCCAGCAGCCCTTGTGGCTCCATCACCAGCGGTTGGCCGTCGCGGTCGAGCGCGCGCACGCGGATGCGTTCGGGCCGCGACACCTTCTCGTAGAATCCGGGCACGGACAGGCAGCCCTCGTCGTAGTCGCACAGGGTGGCGTCGAGCACTTCGATTTCGGGATTGATGAAGACCAGCGGCTGGTTGCGCGCCTCGGAGACATCAATCGCCACCACGCGGCGATGGACGTTGACTTGGGTGGCGGCGAGCCCAACCCCGGGGGCGGCGTACATGGTTTCGAGGAGGTCATCGGCCAGGCGCCGGATGGCATCATCGATTGCGGTCACCGGTTCTGCGACCTTGCGCAGCCTGGAATCGGGGAATTCCAGAATTGTCAGAATCGCCATAAAGTTGTGACAGCTTTCTAGTACAGTGCGTTAATCGGCTGTTATGATCCCGCGCCAGGGCACGCAGCCAGGATGTCGGCCCAGTATACCGCACGGCCACGAGGCACAAGGGAATGGCACAAAGGAAGAACGCGATGAAAAAAATACTGCTGGCAGTAGCCGGCCTGTGGTTTGTTGCGGCCCTGTCCCTGGCCCAGGCCCAAGAACCTTTCAACGACGGCGTCCCCGATCGCTATGTCGTCAAAAAGGGCGATACGCTGTGGGACATCGCGGCCTTCTTCCTCAAGAAGCCCTGGCTGTGGCCGGAGATCTGGCACGTCAATCCGCAGATCGCCAACCCCCATCTGATCTATCCCGGCGACGAGATCAGCCTCATCTATCTGGATGGCCGCCCGCGGCTCACCCTGAATCGGGGGCGCGAGGTCAAACTCAGCCCGCAGGTCCGCGTCGAACCCCATGGTGCAGCCATCCCGGCGCTGCCGCTGGATGCGATCGACACCTTCCTGACCAAGACCCGGGTGGTGACGCCGGGCGAGCTGGAGGCGGCCCCCTATGTGGTCGCTGGCCACGAAAGGAGCATCATCGTCGGCGCCGGCAGCGATTTTTACGTGCGCGGTGAGACGCCCGCCGACCAGTCCTTCTGGGGCGTCTACCGCAATGGCGGCAACTATGTGGACCCGGAAACCGGCGAAATCCTCGGCGTTCGCGCCCAGGACATCGGCTCCGGCAAGTTCAAGGCGAAGGACGGCGAGATCCTGACCCTGACCGCGACCCGCACCGTGGAGGAAATCCGCATCGGCGATCGCATCCTGCCGGCGGAAGACCGCAAGCTCGACACCGTGTTCTATCCCAGCGCCCCCCCGGTCGGTAGCGCGGGCGTGATCATGGCGGTGGAGGGCGGCATCGACAACGTCGGCCACCTCGACGTGGTGGCCATCAACCGCGGTGACGAACACGGCGTCGAGGTGGGCGACACCTTCGCCATCTACAAGGTCGGCGAAACGATCCGCGACCGGATTTCGGAGGACGCGGTCGCCCTGCCGCCGGAGCGCGCCGGTCTGTTGATGGTGTTCCGCACCTTCGAGCGGATGAGCTTCGGCCTGGTGATGAACGCCAGCCGGCCGCTCAAGGTGGGCGATCTGGTGCGGGAGCCCTGAGCGAGGGCGATCCGTCCGGGCTCAGGGAGGGAGCCAGGCTTGCGCTCCAGTCGCGAGGCGCTGCGCGCCCACCAGCTGCTCTCCTGGCCCGGGCTGGGCGCGGCCGCCGCCCTGGCCTGTCATCGCGCCTTTGGCGGTTTCGAAGATGCCTTCACTGACGCCAGTGCGGAGCCGCCACTGCGCGAACCCTGGCAGACGGCGCTGCGCGCCTGCCGCGCGGCCTGCCCGAACGCGGACCCGGCGCCCCTCGCCGCGTTGTCCCTGCCCGATCTGTTTCTCCTCTCCCTTTCCGATCCGGACTATCCGGCGCTACTCCGCGAAATCCCCTCGCCGCCGCCCTTGCTCTATGGTCAAGGTGATCCCCTGGCGCTGGCGCTGCCGGCGATCGCGCTGGTCGGCAGCCGCAGTGCCAGCCAGGGTGGACTCGAGACCGCCGCCCGCTTCGCCGCCGAACTCGCCGCCGGCGGCTTTGCGATCGTCAGCGGGTTGGCGCTCGGCATCGATGCCGCAGCGCACCGCGGCGCCCTGGCTCAGGGCATCACCGTGGCGGTGGTGGGTTGCGGCGTCGATCGAATCTATCCCCGCCAGCATCAGGCGCTGTGGCAAGAGATCGTCGCGGCCGGTGGTGCCGTGGTCACCGAGTTTCCGCCGGGGACACCTCCGCGCGCAGAGCACTTCCCGCGCCGCAACCGCATCATCAGTGGCCTCAGCCTGGGCGTGCTGGTGGTGGAAGCTGCCGTGCGCAGCGGCTCGCTGATCACCGCCCGCCAGGCGCTCGGCCAGGGCCGCGAGGTGTTTGCCATTCCGGGATCGATCCACAGCCCCCTGGCGCGCGGCTGCCATCAGCTGATCCGCGAGGGCGCCACGCTGGTGGAAACCCCCGCGGACATCGTCGCCGAGCTCGGCGGCCTGCTGGCGCTGAAACATCGGGAGGCGGCGCCCGTCGACCCACCCAGCGCCGTGGTCGCAGGCTTGAGCGGCGCCGCTGCCGCCGTGTTGGCGGCCCTCGGCCATGAGCTCGCCGATGCCGACCTGCTCATCGCCCGCACCGGCATCGCGGTGGCCGAACTGACTTCCGCCCTGGTGGAGCTCGAACTCGCCGGCCTGGTGGAAAATCGCGGTGGCGTCTATCTGCGCGCCGGCCGGTGACGGCCCCCGGGCCTTGCATTTCTGCCGTCAAAGTGCGACTTTTCTGCCGCAATTGCCGGCCCCCCTGGCGGGCGGCGGGCGAAGACCGCGGGAGGAACCCTTGGCGCTGCAGCCCATCAGCCCCCATATTCCCAAGTTCGAGGAGTTTCTCGTCCACTGCAACCGCCGCCGCTACCCGGCGCGCAGCACCCTGATCCACGCCGGGGACACCTGCGATACCCTCTACTACATCATCAAGGGCTCGGTCACGGTGCTGATCGAGGACGACCAAGGCCGCGAGATCATCGTCGCCTACCTCAACACCGGCGATTTCTTTGGCGAGCTCGGCCTGTTCGACCAGCAGGATCGCAGCGCCTGGGTGCGCACCAAGACCGAGTGCGAAATCGCCGAAATCAGCTATGCGAGCTTCCGCCAGCTGGTCCAGCGCCAGCCGGACTTCCTGTTCTCCCTCGGCAAACAGCTCGCCAAGCGCCTGCGCGATACCACCCGCAAGGTGGGCGATCTGGCGTTTTTGGACGTCACCGGTCGCGTCGCGCGCACTTTGCTCGACCTGTGCAAGCAGCCCGACGCCATGACCCACCCCGACGGCATGCAGATCAAGATCACCCGCCAGGAGATCGGCCGCATCGTCGGCTGTTCGCGGGAGATGGTGGGCCGCGTGCTGAAAACCCTCGAGGATCAGGAGCTGATCTCGGCGCACGGCAAGACCATGGTGATCTACGGCGCGCGCTGAAGCCGCTCAGCGGCCGACCACGCGCGTCGCCACGCGCAGCCGCTCCGCCAGCACCACTTCCAGCACATCTCCCGGCGCCAGCGGCCCGACGCCCTCGGGTGTGCCGGTGAGCACGATGTCGCCCGGCTCCAGAGTGAACCAGCGGCTCATGTAGCAGAGCAGGTCCGGCACCGGGGTGATCATGGCCGCCGCATGGCCCCGCTGACGGGATATCCCGTTCTGCGCCAGGGAAAAGGTCAGCTCTTCGATCGGCCCCACGGCGGCGGGATGCAGCCATTCCGATACCGCGCAGGCTCCGTCGAAGCCCTTGGATCGCTCCCAGGGATGACCGGCGGTCTTGAGCTGTTTCTGTAGATCGCGCAGCGTCAGATCCAGGGCGATGCCCACACCGGCGATCGCCTCCACCGCTGCTGCGGGTGTGCAATCCCGCAGCGGTGCGCCGATCAGCAGCGCCAGTTCGGTCTCGAAATGGCAGGCGCCGCGATCGACCGGGATCGCGATCTCCCCGGCGAGTGGCACCAGCGCCGTGCGCGGCTTGATGAACAGCACCGGCTCCGCGGCCTTGGCGCTGCCCATTTCGGCGACGTGGGCGGCGTAGTTGAGGCCGACGCAGACCGCCTTGCCCGCGGGCAGGTCGCAGGCGGTGCCGTCGGTAAAAACGTGGCGATAGGCCATGGTGGTACCTCAGTCGAAGATCTTGCCCGGGTTCAGGATGCGATTGGGATCGAAGAGTTGTTTCACGGCGCGCATCAGGCGGAGCTCGGCGGCGCTGCGCGAATAGGGCAGCAGCGCTTTCTTGAGCAGCCCGATGCCGTGCTCGGCGGAGATGCTGCCATGGAATTCCTGTACCAGGGCGCCCAGCGCTGCGCTCAGGCGCTCGCCTTCGGCGCGGAATCGATCCGTGCTCCAGGCCGCGGGCTTGAGCGCATTGATATGGATGTTGCCGTCGCCGAGATGGCCGAACCAGATCGCCTCCAGCGCCGGGAATTGCACCGTGCACAGCGCGTTGGCACGTTCCAGGAATGCCGGCAGCAACGCCGGGCGCACCGCGACATCGTTCTTCCAGGGCGACCAGCCAGCGAGCGTGTCGGAGATGTCCTCCCGCAGCCGCCAGAGTTCGCGCGCCTGGGCTTCGTTTTGTGCCATTACTCCCGCGCTCACCAGGCCCTGGTTGAGCAGGGCGTCGAACACGGCAAGCGCCTGTTCGGTGGCAGTGTCCGTGGCCAGTTCGATCTCCACCAGCAGATACCAGTGCGTCGCGGCGAAGGGCCGCGTCAGGCCATGGCGTTCGATCACCCGGGCGACGGCGGCCTCGGGAAAGAACTCGCAGGCGCTGAGCGCACAGCGCTCGCGAAACGCTACCAGCACGCCGGGCAGCGCTGCCAGCTCCGCGGCGCCCAGCAACAGCACGACGCGCGGGGGTGGTGGCGGCGCCAGCGCCAGGGTGGCGGTGCAGATCACGCCGAGCGTGCCCTCGGAGCCGATGAACAGCTGCAAGAGGTCGTAGCCGACATTGTCCTTGGTCAGCCCGTGGCCGAGTGCGAGCCGCTCGCCGGCGCCGGTCACCACCTCGAGGCCGCGCACCCAGGCGCGGGTCATGCCGTGGCGCAGCACGCGGATGCCGCCGGCATTGGTGGCGATGTTGCCGCCGATATGGCTGCTGCCGGCGGAAGCGAAGTCCACCGGATAGCACAGTCCCGCCGTCGCTGCAGCGCCCTGCACCGCGGCGGTGGTCACTCCGGCCTCGCAGGTGAGGGTCGCGCTTTCGGGGTCCACGGCGACGATGCCATTCATCCGCTCGAGCGCCAGCACCAGCTCGCCGCGCGCGGCGACCGCGCCGCCGGACAGCCCGGTGCGACCGCCGGAGGGCACGATGGCAAACCCTTCGCTGTTAGCGAGGCAGACGATGGCCTGCACCTCGGCGACGCTGCCGGGGCGCACCACCGCCAGCGGCGCCGGCGGCCAGTGCCGGGTACGGTCGGTGCCGTACTGGATCAGATCCTCCGGCGTGGTGCTCAGATAGCGGTCGCCGACGATCGCCGCCAGACGGGTGAGCAGGTCCGCTTCCGCCATGGCTCAAAACCCCAGTGCCGCAAACGCCTGTTGGCGGATCGGTGCAGTCTCGTTGACCAGATGGTGGCGCGCGCCTGGCAGCAGGTGAAAGCGCCCCTTGGGCAGTTTCCTGCGCAGCAGGCGCAGGTTGTAGCGCCAGTCCAGGGTGGTGTCGGCATCGCCTTGGATCACGCTCGCGGCCCGGTTCGAAGGCGGCAATTCATGCAGCTCCTCGGCCCAGCGCTTCATGGCGCCTATCCATTCCAGCGGCAGGTGCCGGGCCTGCAGCGGGTCGTGGTTGGCGATGAAATCGAGAAATTCCGGATCGCCGGAATTGGCCACGAACTTGCGCTCGATCTGGTTGCGCCAGCGGTGACTGGCCAGGTAGATCAGCCGGTTGATCGACCACCGGCGCGGATGCACCAGGGGCGCCAGCAGCGCCACTCCCGCAAACGGATGTTCCGCGGCGCGCAGCAGGTGATGGAGCACGATGGCGCCGCCGGTACTCTGGCCGACGCCGTGCCAGGGACGGGGCAGGCCGTGGGCGGCATCGAGCAGGGCCTCGAACACTTCCACATAGTGATCGAAGCTGGCGATGGTCACCCGCTCGCCGTCCGACAGGCCATGGCCGGGCAGGTCGAAGGCGACCACGTTCAGTCCGCGCCCGAGCAGATGGCGGATCAGATGGCCGTAGAGCCCGACGTGATCGAAGTAGCCGTGCACCACGAAGGCGGTGCCGCCGGGCGTCGGATGGAACCAGCAGTGCGCCGCGATCCGGTAGCCCGCCGCCGCCACGGTGCCCATGGCGTGGCGCACGTCTTCCGGCAGCGCGGCCAGGCCGTAATGCGTCAGATATGCCGCCGCGCCCGGGAGCGCAACGCTGTCGGCGTCGCGGGCTGGATCGAAGGCCAGCGGCGGCAGGCTGTGGCGCACTCGATCCAGGGCGGCGATGGCAACAGGTTCTGGCAACGGCATGGCGTGGCAGCTGAGGTCTACGGCTTCGCCGAGCCTAGCACAGCCGGGAGGGAGGCCAGCGCAGCGCGTTGCCGCCGCCCTCGCTTCCCGGCATAGTGGCCGCCACCCGGGAGCCGCCACCCATGACCGACTTTCTGATCGCGCCTTCGATCCTGTCCGCCGATTTCGCCCGCCTGGGCGCCGAGGTGGACGCCGTGCTCGCCGCAGGTGCCGACGTGGTCCACTTCGATGTCATGGACAACCACTATGTGCCCAACCTCACCGTCGGACCCATGGTGTGCCAGGCGCTGCGCGACTACGGCGTCACCGCGCCCATCGACGTGCACCTGATGGTGGAGCCGGTGGATGACCTGATCCGCGCCTTCGCCGCCGCCGGCGCCTCCTGGATCACCTTCCACCCCGAGGCGACCCGCCATGTGGACCGCTCCCTGCAACTGGCGCGGGAACTCGGCTGCAAGACCGGGCTGGTGCTCAACCCGGCCACCGGGCTCGAAGTCATCCGCCACGTCATGGACAAGCTCGACGTGCTGCTGCTCATGTCGGTCAACCCGGGCTTCGGCGGCCAGGCGTTCATCCCCGGGACGCTCGACAAGCTGCGCGCGGCGCGAGCGCTGATCGATGCCAGCGGCCGCGCCATCCGCCTCGAGATCGACGGCGGCGTGACCGCGGCCAACATCGCCGCGATCGCCGCCGCTGGGGCCGACACCTTCGTCGCCGGCTCGGCGATATTCGGCACCCCGGACCGCCCTGCGGCCGTCGCCGCGCTGCGTGCGGCGCTGGCCGGGGTGCGGTAGTCCGGCCGGGGCCGATGGGCTAGAATTTCCGCGGCCTGTGGAGCGTCTCTCATCAACATCCCGCGGATAGTAAAGTTCTCTGCCGTTTCCCGATGGCGCTGGCGCCAGGGCTGATCGTCCCTGCCCGCCGGGCACTGCCGCGCACGCCGCCTCACCATTCGGGAACACCGCCAGCATGACCACCGCCGCCCAATTCAGCACGCTCGCCAGCCAGGGTTACAACCGGGTTCCGGTCACCCGCACCCTGCTCGCCGATCTGGAAACGCCGCTCTCGGCCTACCTCAAGCTCGCCCGCGGGCGCTATTCCTACCTGCTCGAATCGGTCGAGGGCGGCGAGAAATGGGGCCGCTATTCGCTGATCGGCCTGCCCGCCCGCCAGGTGCTGCGGGTGTGCGGTGCCGAATTCCGCGTCGAAGTCGACGGCGCGGTGGCCGAATCCCGCGTCTGCACCGACCCGCTTGCTGAGATCGAACGCCTGCAAGGCGGCTTCCGGGTGCCGGAACTCGAGGGCCTGCCGCGCTTTACCGGCGGCCTGGTGGGTTACTTCGGCTACGACACCGTGCGCTATGTGGAGCCGCGGCTCGCGCACTCGTGCCCGCCCGACGAGCTCGGCGTGCCCGACATCCTGCTGATGGTGTCCGACGAGGTGGTGGTATTCGACAACCTCGCCGGTACCCTGACCCTGATCGTGCACGCCGATCCCGGCGCGCCGGGCGCCTGGGAGCAGGCGCAGGCACGGCTCGACGCCA
>JADLCO010000166.1 GCA_020847115.1 Pseudomonadales bacterium
GACCGGCCGACCCCTCCTCCTTCGTCTGGCTGTATCACTCCCACGTCGGCCACACGGACGACATCTACCAGGGCCTGATCGGCACCATCGTGGTCACCCGCAAGGGCATGGCCCGGTCGCCCGCCGACCCCCGGCCACGGGACGTCGATCGCGACTTCACCACCCTGTTCATGGTCTTCGACGAGGAAAACGGCGAGGAAGGCGGCCTCAAGCACGCCATGAATGGCCACATCTTCGGCAATCTGCGCGGCCTCGAAGCCGTCGAGGGCGAGCGCGTGCGCTGGCACCTGGTTGCGCTGGGTTCCGAGGTGGACCTGCACACCGCCCACTGGCACGGCAAGACGGTGCTCGACCACGGCCGCCGCACCGACGTGGTGGAACTGCTGCCCGCGTCCATGGTGTCGGTGGACATGGTGGCCGACAATCCCGGCACCTGGCTCTACCACTGCCACGTGGGCTACCACATGACCGCGGGCATGATGACCCGCTGGACGGTACGGCCGCGCCCGCAGCCGGCGGCGGACGGGACCCCCACGTCAACTTGATGCCGCGGCGGCGCTTCGCTATAGTCCCGCGGCCAAGCGCCGGGGGATCCGCATGAACACGCTTTTTAAGAGCCTCAACTTCGACCTCGGCGCCGATATCGATCAGCTCCGCGACACCGTCTATCGCTTTGCGCAGCACGAGATCGCCCCGCGCGCGGAAGCCATCGACCGCGCCAACGATTTTCCCCGCGACCTGTGGCGCAAGTTCGGCGACCTGGGCCTGCTGGGCATCACCGTCGAGGAAGAATTCGGTGGCACCGGCCTGGGCTATCTGGCCCATGTGGTGGCCATGGAGGAGATCTCCCGCGCCTCGGCCGCGGTCGGCCTGTCCTATGGTGCCCACTCCAACCTGTGCGTCAACCAGATCCGCAAGAACGGCACGCCCGAACAGAAGGCGAAATACCTGCCCCGGCTGTGCAGCGGCGAGCACATCGGCGCGCTGGCGATGAGCGAACCCGGTGCCGGCTCCGACGTGGTGAGCATGAAGCTGCGCGCCGAGCGCAAGGGCGATCGCTTCGTGCTCAACGGCAACAAGATGTGGATCACCAACGGCCCGGACGCCGACGTCTATGTGATCTACGCCAAGACCAGGCCAGACGCGGGTTCCAAGGGCATCACCGCATTCATCGTGGAGCGCCATTTCCCCGGCTTCTCCCGCGCCCAGAAGCTCGACAAGCTGGGCATGCGCGGGTCGAACACCGGCGAGCTGGTGTTCACCGACTGCGAGGTGCCGGCCGAAAACATCCTCGGCCGCGAGAATGAAGGCGTGCGCGTGCTGATGTCCGGCCTCGACTACGAGCGCACCGTGCTTTCCGGCGGACCGGTGGGATTGATGCAGGCCTGCCTGGACATCGTGCTGCCCTACCTGCACGAGCGCCGCCAGTTCGATCAGCCGATCGGCGAATTCCAGCTCATGCAGGGCAAGCTCGCCGACATGTACGTGGACATCAACACCTCGCGCGCCTATCTCTACGCGGTGGCCAAGGCCTGCGACCGCGGCGAGGATTCGCGCAAGGACGCCGCCGCGGTGATCCTCTACACCGCCGAGCGCGCCACCCAGATGGCACTGCAGGCGATCCAGTGCCTGGGCGGCAACGGCTACATCAACGACTATCCCACCGGGCGCCTGCTGCGCGACGCCAAGCTCTACGAGATCGGCGCCGGCACCTCGGAGATCCGCCGCATGCTGGTGGGCCGGGAGCTGTTCGCGGAAACCCGCTGAGGACCACTGACCGGCGCGACATCTCCCGGTGTCGCACCTGACCCGACCGCAGCGCCCGGCGGGTCGATAATCACAAGACGACGCGTATTACGCGCGGGGGGAATCAGCCCATGCCCTACAACTCAGTGTTCAAACCCGGTCTTTTCGCCGGCAAGACCGTGCTGGTCACCGGCGCCGGCAGCGGCTTCGGCCGCTGCATCGCCCACGAGCTCGCCGCGCTCGGCGCGCGCATCCTGATGATCGGCCGCACCGAGGCCAAGCTGGCGGCGGTGAAAGCCGAGATCGAGGGCGACAATCCCGGCACGGTGTGCGATTACGGCTGCGCCGACATCCGCGAGGATGCCGCGGTGAACGCGGTGGTCGAGCGCTTAGTCGCCGACCACGGCCCCATTCACGGGCTGGTCAACAACGCTGGCGGCCAGTTTCCCTCCGATCTCGAAAAGATCAGCGCCAACGGCTTTCTCGCCGTGGTGCGCACCAATCTGCTGGGCGGCTTTCTGGTTTCCAAGGCGGTGTTCCTGCGCTCGATGAAGGAGCACGGCGGCAGCATCGTCAACATCACCGCCGACTACTTCGGCGGCATGCCGCGCATGGCGCACTCGGGCGCAGCGCGCGCCGGCATGGAAAACCTCACCATGACCATGGCCATCGAGTGGGCCTACGCCGGGGTGCGCGTGAATGCGGTGGCGCCGGGGTATCTCGCCTCCTCCGGGCTCGACACCTACGAGGACCCGGAGATGCTCGAGTGCATCCCCCACTTCCCCGAATCGGTGCCGCTGAACCGGGTGGGCACCGAATCCGAAGTCAGCTCCGCGGTCGTCTTTCTGCTCTCCGAAGGCGCCAGCTACGTCAACGGCACCACCATCCGGGTCGATGGCGGCAGCTCCCTGTGTCTGAGCTCGCCGCTCGGCCGCAAGATCCAGCGCGCACAGCGCAACAACGCGGCTTACGACGGCTTTCACCGCGCGACTTTCCCCAAGATTCTTCAATCAAAAACCACGCAACCGAAAAGCTGACGCCCATGCCTGTCATCCAGTCGAAACTCAACGTCCGCGGCGAGGATTTCCAGGAAAACCGCCGCCACATGCAGGAGCTGCTCGCCGATCTGCGCGCCAAGGTCGAGCTGATCAAGCAGGGCGGCGGCGAGAAATCCCGCGAGCGTCACGTGGCGCGCGGCAAGCTGCTGCCCCGCGACCGGGTGCAGGCGCTGCTCGATCCCGGCGCGCCCTTTCTGGAGTTCTCCCAGCTCGCCGCCTGGGAGGTGTACGACGACTTCGTGCCGGGCGCCGGCATCATCACCGGCATCGGCCGGGTGTCCGGCCAGGAGTGCGTGATCATCTGCAACGACGCCACCGTCAAGGGCGGCACCTACTACCCGATCACCGTCACCAAGCAGCTGCGCGCCCAGACCATCGCCGAGGAAAACCACCTCCCGTGCATCTATCTGGTGGATTCCGGCGGCGCCTTCCTGCCCATGCAGGCCCAGGTGTTCCCGGACCGCAACCACTTCGGGCGCAGCTTCTTCAACGAGGCGGTGATGTCGTCCAAGGGCATCCCCCAGATCGCGGTGGTGATGGGCTCCTGCACCGCCGGCGGCGCCTATCTGCCGGCGATGGCCGATGAATCCATCATCGTGCGCCAGCAGGGCACCATCTTTCTCGGCGGCCCACCGTTGGTGCGCGCCGCCACCGGCGAGATCGTCAGCGCCGAGGATCTGGGCGGTGCCGACGTGCACTGCCGCACCTCGGGGGTCACCGACCACTATGCGCGCGACGATCGCCACGCCCTGCAGCTCGCGCGCCAGGCGGTGGCGCGGCTCAACCGCGTCAAGCCGGTGCGCATGGATCTGCGCCCGCCGGCGCCGCCGCGCTATGACCCCGAGGAAATCCACGGCATCGTGCCGCGCGATCCGCGCCAGCCCTACGACGTGCGCGAGGTGATCGCGCGCATCGTCGACGATTCCGAGTTCGACGAATTCAAGGCGCTGTTCGGCACCACGCTGATCTGCGGCTTCGCGCGCATCCACGGCTATCCCGTGGGCATCCTCGGCAACAACGGCATCCTGTTCAGCGAGTCGGCACAAAAAGGCGCGCACTTCATCGAGCTGTGCGCGCAGCGCCGGATTCCGCTGGTATTCCTGCAGAACATCACCGGCTTCATGGTCGGCCGCCAGTACGAGGCCGGCGGCATCGCCAAACACGGCGCCAAGATGGTGACCGCGGTGTCCTGCGCCAAGGTGCCCAAGTTCACATTGATCATCGGCGGCTCGTTCGGCGCCGGCAACTACGGCATGTGCGGCCGCTCCTACGACCCGCGCCTCTTGTTCATGTGGCCCAACGCGCGCATCTC
>JADLCO010000167.1 GCA_020847115.1 Pseudomonadales bacterium
AGGCGCGAGCCGACGTGTTCGATTACCTGGAGAGGTTCCACAACCCGCGAATGCGTCGTAGAGTCGCCCGGCGGGATCGAGAGTTTGCAGCCTTAACCAAACCGTCCACGGAATCGGGGTAGAACCCGATTGATCACCAGAAGCTAGCGATTGCCTTGGATGAAAGGTCGGTTTAGCGTCCCGGTCGTCCAAGCTCGGTTGGTCGGCGGAGATGTGATGCGTGGACATGCGCTGGTTTCGATCTAGAAATCCAATTAACTCTCCGGTGCTCGTCGTCGATGCCTTGGGTGTAGGGCATAGAATCCATGGGAGTGACGGTGATGCGCTTACTTTTCTCGCAGATGAACTTGAAAGTCAGTTTCACTGTTTCCGCGCCAAGGTGCCTCATCAGGGAATGATTGTCACGCAAAACCATGTTTGGGGAACTAAGGAATTTTCCACGGTTCGTCTTAACGACATGTTTGTGCTTTTCTCGGAACGGGAGATTCCTGATCCAGCGCTTAGGTATATGGTTGCGGCATCGATCCTATACCACCAACTGCTACTTTCGGGCTTCATGCCTCGAGGCGGGTTGGGGTTCGGTCTCGTCCTGCGCAGGAAGGAAATGGTGCTGGGAGGAGGATTCTTGGATGCATACAACGTGGCGGAAAAGAGATCAGATGATCTCAGACATATCTGTGCAATCGAGCTTTCATCTAACTTCTGCTTGAATATCGCTAATACGGAGCACTCATGGCGTCTCGTGTGCCTCTACAAAGATCGCCTTTTCCTAAACCCACGAGCTCTAGTCGATCCCGAGATGGGCGAGTTCGATAACGAGCGAATCACTTCGCTCCTCGCGAACGCAGGAGCAAATGATCAGAAACTGCAGGCGACGCAGGCATTTCTCGACAATCTTGAAGACTATGATTCAGCAAAGCTTCCTGGATCAAGATCACGAGCTCTGACCGGTTGGATTTCTCCAGATGAGCGATAGTTCTCGCCTTCCCCGAATCGCCCCGGATTCACGGAAGCTAGTTGGCATAAATCAAACCGCCATCGCGGCCTGACTAGCGCGTTGCCTCAGCAGTAGGTCTATCGGCCCGCTGCTGATTCACCTACGAAAGCCGATCCCGAAAATCCTCGTACCCAAACTCCCGGACCACGCGCAGCGCATCGGTCTCGGAATTCCAGATGGCGATCGCGGGCAGGGGCACGCCGTTGAAGGTGTTGGTCTTGACCATGGTGTAGTGCGCCATGTCGCCAAACAGCAGGCGCTGGCCGATCCGCAGGGGCGCGGCGAAGGCGTAGTCGCCGATCACGTCGCCGGCGAGGCAGGTCTGGCCGCCGAGGCGGTAGCTGTGGGGCAGCGCGCCCGGTTCGGTGGCGCCCAGGATGCGCGGCCGGTAGGGCATTTCGAGCACGTCGGGCATGTGGCAGGTGGCCGAGGTGTCGAGGATGGCGAGGTCGAGCTCGTTGTGCTTGAGGTCGAGCACTTCGGCAACCAGCACGCCGGTGTTGAGCGCCACGGCTTCGCCCGGCTCCAGATAGACGGCGAGGCCTCGGCGCGCGCGGAAGTCGCGGATCAGTTCGATCAGCGCATCGACCTGATAGTCGGCGCGGGTGATGTGGTGGCCGCCGCCGAAGTTGATCCACTCCATGCGTTCCAGAACGGTGCCGAACTGGTCCTCGACCGCGGCGAGCGTGCGCGCCAGCGGCGCCAGGTTCTGTTCGCACAAGGTGTGAAAATGCAGACCGGTGATGCCGTCGAGGTTGGCGTCGGCGAGTTCGTCCCGGGTGATGCCGAGGCGCGAGCCGGGCGCGCAGGGATCGTAGAGCGGCGTGGCGCCCTCGGAGTGGCGCGGGTTGATGCGCAGACCGAAGCGCAGCTCCGGGCGCCGCTCGCGCTCGGCGAGGCAGCGGTCGCGAAAGTGGTGCCATTGGCGCACGGAGTTGAACACCAAGTGGTCAGATACCGCGAGCGTGGCGTCGAAATCGGCGTCGCGCCAGGCGGCGCAGAAGGTGTGCACCTCGCCGCCGAATTCCTCGCGGCCGAGGCGCGCTTCATAGAGGCCGCTGGCGCAGGTGCCCGAGAGGTACCGGCGCACCAGGGGCGCGAGAGCGAACATCGAAAACGCCTTGAGCGCGAGCAGCACCCTGGCGCCGCTCTCGGCCTGTACCTGGGCGAGCAGGCGCAGGTTGTCCTCCAGCGCGGCCTCGTCCACCACATAGCAGGGCGAGGGCACGCGGCTCGCATCGAACCTTACAAAGTGGTCGCGTGCCACGGCAGGCCATAGCGGTTGAGGGCGTCCATGAAGGGATCGGGGTCGAGCTGTTCCAGGTTGAACACGCCCGCGCCCTGCCATTTCCCGGTGAGCATCATCAGTGCGCCGATCATGGCCGGCACGCCGGTGGTGTAGGAGATGGCCTGGGAGCCCACTTCGCGATAGCAGGCCTCGTGATCGCAGATGTTGTAGATGTAGTGCGTCTCCTCGCGGCCGTCGCGGGTGCCCCTGGCGACGCAGCCGATGCAGGTGCGGCCCTTGGTGAGCGGCCCCAGGCTGCCGGGGTCGGGCAGCACGGCCTTGAGAAATTGCAGCGGCACGATCTCCTGGCCGTTGTAGAGCACCGGGTCGATGCGTGTCATGCCGACGTTTTGCAGCACTTCGAGATGCTTGAGGTAGTTGTCGGAAAAGGTCATCCAGAAGCGCGCGGTTTCGATTTCCGGCAGGTGCTTGACCAGGGATTCGAGTTCCTCGTGGTACATCAGGTAGATCTTCCGTGGGCCGATGCCCTCGGGGAAGTCGAACATCTGGCTGACGCTGAGCGGATCGGTCTCGCGCCACTGGCCGCCGTCCCAGTAGCGGCCCTTGGCGGTGACTTCGCGGATGTTGATCTCCGGGTTGAAATTGGTGGCGAAGGGCTGGCCGTGGTCGCCGGCGTTGCAGTCGATGATGTCCAGCTCGCGGATGCGGTCGAGTTTGTGCTTGCGCAGCCAGGCGGTGAAGACGTTGGTGACACCGGGGTCGAAGCCGCTGCCGAGCAGGGCCATCAGCCCGCGTTCGCGGAAGCGCTCCTGATAGGCCCACTGCCAGGAGTATTCGAACTTGGCCTGGTCGCGCGGCTCGTAGTTGGCGGTGTCCAGGTAATTCACGCCGGTCGCGAGACAGGCATCCATGATGGTCAGGTCCTGATAGGGCAGGGCGACGTTGATCACCAGCCCGGGCTGCACCCGTTCGATGAGCGCGGTGAGTTCGGCGACGTTATCGGCATCCACCTGGGCGGTTTCGATGGGCCGGGCGATCTGCGCGGCGATGGCATCGCACTTGGCTTTGGTGCGGCTCGCGAGCACGATCTCGGTGAACACTTCCGGCACCTGGGCGCATTTGTGGGCGACCACCTGGCCGACGCCGCCGGCGCCAATGATGAGTACCTTCGCCATCGGATGTTCCTCGCTCAACGCTCGAAAAGGCTCAACGCTCGAAATAGGTGTAGCCGCGCAACCCGGTCGCATACAGCTCCACCAGCTGCTGGCGCTCGGCGGCGCTGATCCGGCCGCTGCGCACGCCGCGCTCGGCGCTGTCGCGGAATTTCTGCAACAGCGTCTGCGGATGGTATTCCACGTAACTCAGCACGTCGGCGACGCTGTCGCCCTCGACTTCCTTGGCGTAATCGAAGGTGCCGTCGGCATTGATGCGCACGCTGACCACATGGGTGTCGCCGAGCAGGTTGTGCAGATCGCCCAGGGTCTCCTGGTAGGCACCCACCAGAAATACGCCGAGATAGTATTCGTCGCCGTCCACCAGCGGATGCACCGGCAGCGTGTTGTGCAGCTCGCCGTCCCAGGCGAAGCGATCGATCTTGCCGTCGCAGTCGCAGGTGATGTCGGCCAGGATCGCCTGCCGCGAGGGCACCTCGTCGAGGCGGTGAATGGGCATGATCGGGAACACCTGATCGATCGCCCAGATGTCGGGTAGCGACTGGAACACGCTGAAGTTACCGTAGTAGATGTCCGCCAGGCCCTCTTCCAGCCCGGCCAGATCCGGGTATTCATCTTCGCTGCCGATGATGACAGTTTTGATGCGCTGGAGAATTTCCAGGTGAATGTTTTCCGCCAGTGAGCGCGAGCGCAGGCTGATCTGGCCGCGGCGGAACAGATCGCGGATCTCGTCGCGATAGAACATCGCGTCGTTGTAGCACTCCTGGGCACGTTCGAAGGTGACCGAGGCCATCACCTCCCAGAGGTTGCGCACGTTCTCGTGCTCAGTGTCGGCGATGTGTTCGGGCAGCCGGTGAGCCTCGAAGCGGGTCACGTCGAGGATGTTGAAGATCAGCACCGAGCCGTAGGCGACCAGCGCGCGGCCGGATTCGGTGACGATGGTGGGGTGCGGGATCTGGTGCGGGTCGAGCACGCTCATCACCACCTCGACGATGTCGAGGCAGTACTCCTCCAGCGAGTAGTTCATGCTGTGGACATGGCTGGAGCGGCTGCCCTCGTAGTCCACTGCCAGGCCGCCGCCGAGGTCGAGGTTGCCGAGCGGCGCGCCTTCGCGGACCAGGTCGACGTAGTAGCGGCAGGCTTCCATCACTCCGGTGCGGATGTCGCGGATGTTGGGAATCTGCGAGCCCAGGTGGACGTGCAGCATCTCCATGCAGTCGAGCATGTCGTGGGCCTTGAGCTCGTCCACCAGGTCGATCAACTGCATCGAGGTCAGGCCGAAGATGCTGCGGTCGCCACTGGTGGCGTTCCAGTGGCCGCTGACCTGGGAGGACAGCTTGACCCGGGCGCCGAGCCGGGGGCGCACGCCGGCCTGTTGCGCGCACTGGATCAACAGCGGCAGTTCGGCCGGGGTCTCGACCACGAAGAAGATCCGGTAGCCGAGCTTTTGCGCCATCAGGCCCAGGTTGATGAACTCCTCGTCCTTGTAGCCGTTGCAGACGATGTAGCCCTGGTCGACGTCGAGGCTGGCCAGGGCGATCAGCAGCTCGGCCTTGCTGCCCGCTTCGAGGCCGTGGCCGAAGCGGGCGCCGAAGCTGGCCACCTCGTCGATGATCTGCGACTGCTGGTTGACCTTGATGGGAAACACGCCGCGGTAGCTGCCCCGGTAGCCGGACTGGGCGATGGCGCGGGCGAAGCTCTGGTTGAGTTGGGCGATCTGGGCGTCGAGCAGGTTTTCGATGCGCAGCAGCACCGGCATCGGCAGGCCGCGCTCGTGGAGCCCACGCACGATGTCGAGCAGATTCACGGTCGCCGGCTCGCCGCCGAAACCCGCGCGGACCTGAACCAGGCCAGCGGCCGAAACCTGGAAATGCCCGGCGCTCCAGTACTCCACGCCGTAGAGGTCGGAGGCGCGCTCCGCAGTCCAGTCGGCATGGTGATGCTGCACGGAAATACGGTTCATGAGAGCCTCCCGGGGGCGGGAAAAACGTCGCGCATGGTGCGATCAATCCCCCCCGATTTCAAGCGCGGAGCCGATGTCTTGCGCAGCCGGATTGGCGCCGAGCGCTCACCGGAACGGATGGCGCAGGACGATGGTTTCGATGCGGTCGGGGCCGGTCGAGATGATGTCGATGGGCACGCCCACGACAGCCTCCAGGCGTTCGATGTAGGCGCGCGCCGCTGCCGGCAACTGGTCGAGGCGGGTGGCGCCCAGAGTGGATTCGCGCCAGCCGGGCAGGGTCTCGTACACCGGCACGATGTCGGCGTAGTCGTCGGCATCCAGGGGCGCGTCGACGGTGCCGCCGTCGGCACCCCGATAACCGACGCAGATCTTCACTTCCGCCAGGCCGTCGAGCACGTCGAGCTTGGTCAGACACAGCCCCGACATGCTGTTGACCTCGGCAGCGGTGCGCAGCGCCGCGGCGTCGAACCAGCCGCAGCGCCGCGGCCGGCCGGTGGTGGCGCCGAATTCATGCCCGCGGGTCGAGAGATGGCGGCCGACGTCGCAGAACAATTCGGTGGGAAAGGGGCCGGAGCCGACCCGGGTGGTGTAGGCCTTGGTGATGCCGAGCACATAATCCAGGTACAACGGACCGAAGCCGCTGCCGGTGGCAGTGCCGCCGGCGGTGGTGTTGGACGAGGTGACGAACGGGTAGGTGCCGTGGTCGATGTCGAGCAGCGAACCCTGGGCGCCCTCGAACAGGATGTTCTCGCCGGCGCGCCGTGCCTGGTGCAGGATGCCCTTGACGTCGGCGAGCAGCGGGCGCAACGCCTCCGCCCACTGTAGGGCCTGATCGAGCATCGCCACCGAGTCGCAGGGTTCTACGCGGTAATACTGCTGGAGCACGAAGTTGTGATAGTCGAGCAGGGCGCGCAGCCGCTCGGCGAACACTTCTCCCTTGAACAGATCGGCCAGGCGCAGTCCGCGCCGCGCCACCTTGTCCTCGTAGGCCGGCCCGATGCCCCGCCCCGTGGTGCCGATGCGCGCGGCACCGCGGGCGTTCTCGCGGGCCAGGTCGAGCGCCACGTGACAGGGCAGGATCAGCGGGCAGGCCGGCGACAGCTTCAGGCGCTCGCGCACCGGTACGCCGCGGGCCTCGAGCTCGGCGATCTCGGTGAGCAGCGCGTCCGGCGCCAACACCACGCCGTTGCCGATCAGACAGCGCACGTCGGCGCGCAGGATGCCGGAAGGGATCAGGTGGAGCACGGTCTTGACGCCGTCGATCACCAGCGTGTGGCCGGCGTTGTGGCCGCCCTGGAAGCGCGCCACCAGCTTGGCCTCGTCGGTGAGCAGATCGACGATCTTGCCCTTGCCCTCGTCGCCCCATTGGGAGCCCAGAACCACGATGCTCTTGCCCATGTTTGCTTCCGTCAGTGCTCGGTTGGCGCCGGCTCGATGCGATAACCCGCGGGCGTCGCGGCGAGCACGCGATCGCAGCCGAGCTCGGCGAGATCGACCCGCTGGCCGGGGAAGCCCCCGACCACCCGCTCGCCTGCCGCGCGCAGGCGGGCGATTTCCTCCCCGGCGCACGCCACCAGGTCGGCCGGCGCGAAAATGCCCCGGCCGACCGGATTGGCCGCGGCCACCAGATCGCAGAGGAAGCCCAGGTCGATGCCGAAGCCGGTGGCCGGGCGCGCGCGGCCGAATTCGGCGCCGACCCGATCGTAGCGACCACCGTGACCGAGCGCCGCCGTGCTGGCGGGACAGTAGGCGGCGAACACGATGCCGGTGTGATAGTGGTAGCCGCGCAGTTCGCCCAGGTCGAGGAACAGCTCGATATCGGGGAGCTGGCGGCGCAATGATTCCACCACCCGGCGGAGCTGGTCGAGGGCGTCGCAGACCGCCGCCGGAGCGTCCGCGAACACCGCCCGCGCCCGCTCCAGGGTGTCGACGCCACCGCAGAGGTCGGGCAGCACGCCCAGCAGGCGGGCGAGCCGGCGGTCGGCCACCTCGCGCGCCACCCAGCTGCCGAGACCGGCATCCTTGTGCTGCAGGAGTTCGAACAGCTCGCGCTTGCGGTCCGCGTCGAGGTCCAGTTCACGTTCCAGGCCACGGTAGATGCCGACATGGCCCAGGTCGAGCTGGATGCGGTCGAGGCCGGCCTGGCGCAGCGTTTCGACCAGCAGCGCGATTACCTCGAGATCGGCTTCCAGGCCGGCTTCTCCGAACAGTTCGGCGCCGAGCTGGATTGGACAGCGGGATTCGAGCGGGTTGCGCGGGCGCGTGTAGAGCACCTGGCCGGCGTAGCACAGCCGGGTGGGGCCCTCGCGGCGCAGGCTGTGGGCGTCGATGCGCGCCGCCTGGGGGGTGATGTCGGCGCGCACGCCCATCATCCGCCCGCTCAACTGGTCGGTGATCTTGAAGGTCATCAGATCCAGATCGGAGCCGGCGCCGCTGAACAACGCGGTGGTGAATTCGGCCAGTGGCGGAATCACCAGGTCGTAGCCCCAGGTGTGGTAGAGGTCGAGCAGCCGGCGGCGCAGCCGCTCTACGCGCAGGGCCCGATCGGGGAGGATCTCCTCGATGCCGTCGGGCAGTAGCCAGCGATCATCGGATTCCATCGTGGTGTCCTTGCGGGGATGTGCGCCTCATCGGCTCAGGTTGAGCAACAGGGCTCCGCCCACCAGGAACGCAAAGCCCAGGATCCGCAGCCCGCGGTCGCTGAGCCCTGCCGCGGCCAACGCACCCGCGCGCCAGCGCCGGGGTGCGGCGAAGGGCAACAGGCCCTCGATGATCAACACCAGGCACAGCGCCCGAAACAGCTCGTGCCAAGCCATGGGTGCTCCTTCGGACGGGTGGTGCGTGGCCGCAGCTGCGTTCCGGCCATAAAAAAACCGGGTTGCCCCGGTGGCGGAATGCTAGCACTCCGCGCCGGGACTGTCGCCTTGGCGGTTCAGTTTTTTTCGCCTTTGAGGAAGCGGAAGAATTCGCTGTTCGGTTCCAGTAGCAGCAGATCGTCGCTGGAATCGAAGGACTTGCGATAGGCCTGCAGGGAACGGGTGAAGGCATAGAATTCTGGGTCCTGCTGGTAGGCCTCGGCATAGATCCGAGTCGCCTCGGCATCGCCGTCGCCGCGGATCAGCTCGCTTTCCCGGTAGGCGTTGGCGCGGATCACGGTGACCTCCCGATCGGCTTCGGCGCGCAGTTTTTCCGCGGACTCCATGCCCATCGCGCGCAGTTCCCGGGCCTCCTTCTCACGCTCGGCGGTCATGCGTTGGAACACCTGGTCGCTGACTTCCGGGGGCAGGTCGATGCGGCGCACGCGCACGTCCAGGACCTCGACACCCAGGGAATCGCGCACTGCCTCGTTGAGAGTTCTGGTCATGTCCTCCATCAGCCGGTCGCGCTCGCCGGACACGACTTCGTACAGGGTGCGGGTGCCGAACTGGTTGCGCAGGCCGTCGTTGATGCGGTCGGTCAGCCGGCTGCGGGTGAGTTCCTCGATACCGCCGGTCGCCTTGTAGTAGGTTTCCACGTCGGCGATCCGCCATTTGGCGAAGGAGTCCACGATCAGGCGCTTGCGCTCGATGGTGAAAAAGCTCTGCGGTTCGCCGTCCACGGTGAGCACGCGGGCGTCGAATTTCTTGACCTGGTGCACTACGGGCAATTTCCAGTGCAGACCGGGTGCAATGTCCGCGGTGACGATGCGCCCGAACCGCAACATGATGGCACGCTCGGTCTCCTTGGTCACGAACAAGGAGCCGTTGGCCGCCAGCAGCGCCAGGGCGCCAAGGATCAAGGCCAGAGTCTTGCGGTCGGCGGCCATCATCTGCCCTCCCGGCGGCTGGGTGATGCGAGTTCGCTGCGCAGCAACTCTGCCGCGCGGGTGGCGATGTCGTTCAGTTGATCGTCGGCCAGACGCCGCGGTGCCCCGGCCTGAGCGGATGGTGCACTCTGGCCCAGCTTGTCCAATGGCAGATACAGCACATTGTTGCCGCTGCGGACGTCGACCAGCACCTTGGAGCTGTTGCCCACCACCTGTTCCAGGGTTTCCACATAGAGGCGCTGGCGCGTCACCTCCGGCGCCTTGCGGTACTCAGCCAGCAGCTTCTCGAACCGCTGGGCCTCCCCCTGGGCCTCGGCGACCACGCGCTCGCGATAGGCGTTGGCCTCCTCGATGGCGCGCTGCGCATGCCCGCGCGCCTCCGGCACCACGCCGTTGGCATAGGACTGGGCCTCGTTGATGATCCGCTCGCGATCCTCGCGCGCCTTGACCACGTCGTCATAGGCCGAGCGCACCGCCGCCGGCGGCTTGGCCTCCTGGATGTTGACCTTGACGACGTGGATGCCGGTGCCGTACTGGTCGAGATAGGTTTGCAGGCGGCGCGCCACCGCGACGCTGAGGTCGGCGCGCCCGGTGGAAATCACCGCGTCGAATTTGGTGCTGCCGACTTCGTGGCGCAGCGCGCTGTCGGTCGCCTCGCGCAGGCTGAGCTCGGGATCACGGACCTGGAGCACATAGGCCTTCACGTCGCCGATGTTGTACTGCACCGTCAGCGGCAGCTCGACGATGTTCTCGTCCTTGGTGAGCATTTCGTTGCGCGGCTGGGTTTCGTAGCGGCGCTCGGTGGTCACCGCCACCTTGATGACCTGATCGACCAGGCGCGGACGCCAGTGCAGGCCTTCGCCGCTCACCTGATGGAACTTGCCGAAGCGCAACACCACCGCCTGTTGCTGGGCGTCGATCTGGTACCAGCCGGAGAGAAACCAAAGCGCGGCCAGGCCCGCCAGGATCGCCAGCAGCGGGCCGCGGCCCGAACCGTCGCCGCTCGCCTTGCCGCCCAGGATGCGGTTGAGGCGTTCGGACAATCGCCTCAGCAGCGCGTCCAGATCCGGCGGCGAATTGCCGCCACCGCTGCCCCAGGGGTCTTTGCCGCCGGGTTCGTTCCAGCTCATTGTTTGCTCCAGCCAGTCGGGTTGAACAGGTGCGCCCGCCATCCGTGGTTCCACCGGGGCGGTGCACGCGCGATCGTCTGCGTTATGGCATCAGTCCGTAGCAGGGTTGTTTGGCGTCGCGCGATCCAGGATTTGCCGCAGCCGCGCGGCGGGAATGCACAGGTCGATCATGGTACCACCATCCTCGGCCGGGCTTTCCGCGACCACCGCCAGCGCCTCGTAGAGCAGGGCCCGGGTGCGGCCTTGGTGGGGCGCCAGATACAGCCGCTGGCGCACCAGATCGGGCGCCAGGCGTTCGCGCAGCGCGCCGTGCAGCAGGGGGATTCCGGCGCCGGTCACGGCCGACAGCCAGACCGCCTCAGGCGTGCCCGCACCATCTCGATCCAGTCGCGGCGCGGCATCCGCGAGGCGGTCGATCTTGTTGAAGACGCGCAGCCTGGGCACCTCGGCGGCGCCGATCTCGGCCAGGACCTCGGCGACGCAGGCCGCGCGTGACGGCCATTCGGGGTCTGCGGCATCGAGCACTTCGAGGATCAGATCGGCCTGCGCGACTTCTTCCAGCGTGGCGCGAAAGGCCGCCACCAACTGGTGGGGCAGCTGGCGGATGAAACCCACGGTGTCGGACAACACCAGGGTGCCGACGCCGGTGAGGTCGAGGCGGCGCAGCGTCGGATCCAGGGTTGCGAACAATTGATCGGCGGCGGTCACCGCGGCACCGGTCCGGGTGTTGAACAGGGTCGATTTGCCGGCGTTGGTGTAGCCGGTGAGCGCCACGGTGAGGGCGGCGCGACGGCGGCGGGCCACGCGCGCCTGTTGGCGCCGGCGTTGCACCAGGTCGAGTTTGCGGCGCAGCGCATCGATGCGCCCGCGGATCAGGCGGCGGTCGGTTTCGAGCTGGGTTTCGCCGGGGCCGCGCAGACCGATGCCACCCTGCTGGCGGCTGAGCTGGGGCGCGCGGCCCACCAGGCGCGGTAGCAGGTGCTCGAGCTGCGCCAGCTCGACCTGCAAACGGCCCTCGTGGGTGCGGGCGCGGCCGGCGAAGATGTCGAGGATGAGGCCGGTCCGGTCGAGCACGCGACAGTTCAGCTCGCGCTCCAGGTTGCGCTCCTGGCTGGGGCTGAGCTGGTGGTCGAAGAGCGCCAGTTCGGCTCCGGTTTCCGCCAGTAGCGCGCGGAGCTCAGCGACCTTGCCGGAGCCGATCAAGGTGCCGGCGTCGGCGCGTTGGCGGCGCCCCCCGAGGCGGGCGACGATCGCGCCGCCGCTGGTGCGTACCAGTTCGTCGAACTCGTGGGGATCGCCGCCATGGCCATCCAGGGCCATGGCCACCACCACCACGGGCACGCAGCCGACCACGGGCGGCGCCCGCTCAGTGCTCGGCGTCGTCTTCCTGCCCCGGAACGGCGAGCGGCAGGCGCACTGGGCGTGCCGGCACCACGGTGGAAATGGCGTGTTTGTAGACCATCTGGCTCACGGTGTTTTTGAGCAGCACGACGAACTGGTCGAAGGATTCGATCTGGCCCTGCAGCTTGATCCCGTTGACCAGAAAAATCGACACCGGGACGCGCTCCTTGCGCAAGAGGTTGAGAAAAGGGTCTTGTAGGTTATGCCCTTTTGACATGGCATGGCTCCTGGGTTGATGGAAAGTGACGGTGCCAAACTGGCGGGTCGAAAAGGATTTCGCGTCGAACCGCGGAGATCGTGTTTGCGCCGATGCACGAGACGCTTCGACAGGCTGCACCGCGCAGAGTTCTCGGCGTTGGCGGGATGGCCGGCGGGTCTGTCATAACTTGACATTATATTGGGAACCTCAGCGCCAATTCAATCGGCCGATCACCCGGGCGGCGAGGTCGTGCGGCGTCTCGGTCAGTTCCGTGATCCGCTCCTGGATCGGGTGGCGCCAGTTGCGCAGCCAGGTGAGCTGGCGCTTGGCCAGCTGGCGGGTGGCCGCGCAGCCGGCGGCGGCCATGGTTGCGCGGTCGCCGGTGCCGTCCAGATAGGCCCAGACCTGGCGGTAGCCGGCTGCCCGCAGCGCCGGCAGCTCGGCATGGAGATCGCCGCGCGCGCGCAGTGCGCGCACCTCGTCGATCAGGCCGGCGGCGAGCATGGCGGCGAACCGCGCGTCGATGCGGCGGTGGAGCAGGGCGCGGTCCGCAGGTTCGAGCGCGATCGTCACCAGTTGGTAGTCGGCGGCCAGCGGCCGGCTGCGCCGGGCCAGCAGCTGCGAGGGCGGCTGGCCGGTGGCGTGGTGGATCTCCAGGGCGCGTTCGATGCGCTGGGAGTGGTGGGGGTGCAGGCGCGCCGCGATGGCCGGGTCGATGCGGGCCAGCTCGGCGTGCAGTTGCGTCCAACCCTCCCGCGCCGCGCGGGCGCGCAGTGCGGCGCGCAGTTCGGGATTGGCGGCGGGCAGCGCGGCGAG
The DNA here is from genome assembly GCA_020847115.1 of Pseudomonadales bacterium. Classification (GTDB taxonomy): domain Bacteria; phylum Pseudomonadota; class Gammaproteobacteria; order Pseudomonadales; family Porticoccaceae; genus JAGPUQ01. The sequence goes on from JADLCO010000167.1 coordinate 12,733, forward strand.
CCCCTCGTGGAGCAACTGGAAGTAGAGCATGGTGCCGCCGACCAGCAGGGGGATGCGGCCGGCGGCGGTGATCGCGGCCAGCTCGCGGCCGGCATCGGCGAGGAATTGGGCGCCGGAGTAGGCTTCGGCGGGATCGCGGATGTCGATCAGCCGGTGGGGCGCCCGGGCCAGGGTGACGGCATCGGGCTTGGCGGTGCCGATGTCCAGGCCCCGGTATACCTGCGCGGAATCGACGCTGATGATGTCCGCCGGCAGGCGTTCGGCCAGGGCCAGGGCCAGGTCGGTCTTGCCGGCTGCGGTTGGCCCGAGGATCGCCAGCGCGCGGGGTCGTTCGGTCACTCAGCGCCCCCGCAGGAACAACTGGTCGAGTTCCTCCACCGCGAGCTGGGTCCAGGTCGGGCGGCCGTGATTGCACTGGCCACTGTGCGGCGTGGTTTCCATGGCGCGCAGCAGCGCGTTCATTTCCGCCACCGTGAGCCGGTGGTTGACGTGCACGGCCGCGCGGCAGGCCAGGTTGCCGAGCACCTGTTCGATGTGAGCCCCCAGGCGCTCGCTTCCGCCGGTGGCCACCAGGTCGGCGAGCACGTCGCGCACCAGGGGTTCGGTGTCGCCGGCACGCAGTAGCGCCGGGATGGCGCGGATGCGCAGGTTCGCCGGACCACTGCGGTCGACCTCGAAGCCGAGTGCCCGGAAGGCATCGCTGCAATCCTCCGCGGCATCGGCTTCGGCGGGGCTCACGACGAGATTGATCGGCACCAGCAGCGGCTGGTTGGCCAGGGTGCCGGCCCGGTAATCGGCCTTCATGCGCTCATAGAGCACGCGCTCGTGCGCGGCGTGCATGTCCACCAGCACCAGCCCGGTGCGGTTCTCGGCCAGGATGTACGCGCCCTTGAGCTGCGCCAGGGCATGGCCCAGCGGCGCCTCCGCGGCTTCCGGTTGCGGGGCCGCCCCGGGCGCCGCGGCACCGGGGTGCAGTGCCCGATAAGCCGCCAGTTGTTCGCCGACCGCCGCCGGTGAGGGAGCGGTGAGCGGCATGGGCGCCTGCCGGTCGCCGCCGGCCGCCGGCGCCGTGACCGGGCCAGCGAAGCGGGCCGGTGCCGGCCGGGCATCGCCGGGGGTGATCTCGGCCAGCGCCCGGTGCAGGGTGCCGAACAGAAAGTCGTGGATCTCCCGTGCGGCGCGGAAGCGTACTTCGTGTTTGGTGGGGTGGAAGTTGACGTCCACTTCGCCCGGCGGCAGTTCGAGGACCAGCACGAACGCGGGGTGGCGCTGCTGGTAGAGCAGATCGCGATAGGCCTGGCGCACGGCGTGGGTGACCAGCTTGTCGCGCACGCTGCGGCCGTTGACGAAGAAATACTGGAGATCGGCCTGGCTGCGGGAAAAGGTCGGCAGGGCGATCCAGCCGCGCAGGCGCAGCTCGCCATGCACCATTTCCAGGTGGCGGGCCTGTTCCAGAAAGGGCTGGCCGCAGAGCGCCGCCAGGCGCCGCTCCGCGGCCACCGGATCGGCGGCGGCACGAAATTCCTGGGTCTGGCGGTCGTTGTGGCGGATGCGGATGGCGACCTGCGGATGGCCGAGCGCGAGGCGTCGCACCACTTCCTCGATGCGCAGGTATTCGGTGCGCTCGGTGCGCAGGAAGCGCCGTCGCGCCGGGGTGTTGTAGAACAGCTCGCGGACTTCGACCGTGGTGCCGCGCGGGTGTGGGGCGGGTGCCAGGGCGCCTTGTCCGCCTTCGCCGCGCACGGACCAACCGCCCGCAGCACCGGTGCTCGAGGTCAGCGTCAGCCTCGAAACCGAGGCGATGCTGGCCAGGGCCTCACCGCGAAAGCCGAGCGTCGCCACGGCGTCGAGATCGGCCAGCGCCACGATCTTGCTGGTGGCGTGGCGGCACAGGGCCAGGGCCAGATCCTCGCGGGCGATACCGCTGCCGTCGTCGCGCACGCGGATCAGGCCGATGCCACCCTGCTGGAGTTCGATGTCGATGCGGCGGGCGCCGGCATCGAGGCTGTTCTCGACCAGTTCCTTGACCACCGAGGCGGGGCGTTCGACGACCTCTCCGGCGGCGATCTGGTCGGCCAGGTGCGGCGGCAGCAGGCCGATGGGCGCGGTGGCCGGGATCACGAGGAGCCGGGAATCTTCAGGGTCTGCCCTACCCGGATGACGGCGGAGTCCAGGCCGTTGTGCCGGATCAACTGGTTCACGGAGGTATCGTACTGTTCGGCGATGGTGGATAGGGTATCACCGCGATCGATGACGTGGGTGCGGCCGCTGCCATTGCGCCGCTGCCAGGCGATGCGCGTGCCATCCGGCGGGTGCACGGCGAAGTGGCGCTTGACGCCGTTGAAGATGGCTCCGGCGAGGCGCCGCTGATGGCCGGCGTCGGCCAGCCTGCCCGCCTCCTGGGGGTTGGAGATGAAACCGGTCTCCACCAGGATCGACGGCAGGTCGGGCGATTTGAGCACCACGAAGCCGGCCTGCTCCACCTGGTTCTTGTGCAGTTTGTTGACGCTGCCCATGGCGGTCAGCACCTGGCTGCCCAGGTGCAGGCTGTGGTTGAGGGTGGCGGTCATCGACAGGTCCAGAATGACGCCAGCCAGCATCGGATCCTTGTCGTGCAGGGCCACCGAGCCGCCGATCAGGTCGGAGCGGTTTTCCCGCTCGGCCAGGTATTTGGCGGTCTCGCTGGTGGCGCGCTTTTGTGATAACGCATAGACCGAGGCGCCGTGGGCGCCGACGCGGTGGAAAGCGTCGGCGTGGATCGACAGCATGACGTCGGCGCCGGCGCGGCGGGCGATGGCCGGGCGCTGGGCAAGCGGGATGAAGTAGTCGCCGGTCCGGACCAGTACCGCGCGGTAGCCCGGCTCGCGGTCGATGGCGCCCTTTAGCTCCTTGCTGATCGCGAGCACCACCTGTTTTTCGCGCAGGCCATTGGGGCCGATGGCGCCGGGATCCTGGCCGCCGTGGCCGGCGTCGATGGCGATCACGATGTCGCGTTGCGCGCCCCGGGCCGGGGGCGACGGCGAGGGCGGTGGGCGCGGGGCCGACGCCACGGGCTGACCGGCGCCTGGGGCCTGTATGGCAGTGGTTGCCGCGCGCGCCGCGGGGCCGCGGTTGCGGTTGTGCAACTCGATTTGCAGCATCGGCTGGCCGGCGGCCGCAAGCGTGGTCCCCGTGGCCGTCATCGGGCCGCTGAGATCGACGACGATGCGCAGGCCGGTGCCCTGGTGCACGCCGCTGCGGATGCCGCGCACTGCGGTGCCGGCGGTCGCGACGGTGCCGAGCGCACGCGCCAGTTTGGTATCGGCGAGGTCGATCACCACCCGGTCTGGGTGGTCCAGGGTGAAGATCTTGTGACTGGCGGGCAGGCGGTCGAAGGACAGTTCCAGGCGGGCGCCGGCGTCGGTCGGGATCAGCCTGGAGCCCTGCACCAGCGTGGCGGCGGTCGCCGGCATCAGAAAGGCGGCGAGCCAGAGGGCGACGATGGCGCCTGGCGCGCGCCAACCCAGGGCGCTCAGCCGCGGGCGCAGAGCCGCGCCAGCAGCGCCTGGCCGCGCGCGGTGTCCGCGCTCGCCTCGAGGCGACGTCGGCCGTCGGTGATCGTGAATGCCAGCGCCAGATCGGGCGCCGGCAGCAAGCCGGCGCCACGCTCGGGCCATTCGATCAGGCAGACGCTGTTGCCATCGAAATAATCCCGCGCTCCGAGCCATTCCAGTTCCTCGGGCTCCGCCAGTCGGTAGAGGTCAAAATGATACACATTTCCTATGGTTAGCAAATAGGGTTCAACCAAAGTATAGGTTGGGCTCTTGACCGGTCCCGGATGGCCGAAGGCGCGGATGATGGCGCCGCACAGGCTGGTCTTGCCGGCGCCGAGGGGGCCGCTCAGGAAAATCACCAGGCCGGGCTCGAGCAGTGCGGCGAGGCAACGGCCCAGGCGTTCGGTGGCGGCCGGATCCGGAAGCTCAACTTTGCATTGCATGGGATGGCACGACATGGCGGCCGTTGAGCAGTTCGCGCACCAGGTCCGGCAGATCCGAGGCCTGCAGGCCCACTTCGCCCCGCGCGGCCGCCGCCAGATCGGCGGCGCGCCCGTGCAGGCAGGCGCCCAGGCGGGCTGCGGCCGCGGGTTCCAGACCCTGGGCCAGTAGTGCGCCGATGATGCCGGCGAGCACGTCGCCCATGCCGCCCGAGGCCATGCCCGGGTTGCCGTAGGGGCAGACGCCGAGGGGGCCATCCGACCCCGCGATCAGGGTGCCGGCGCCCTTGAGCAGCACCGCGCCGCCGAAGCGCTGTTGCAAGCGGCGGCACGCCTCCGGGCGATCGGCCTGCACCTGGGCGTTGTCCAGGCCCAGCAGGCGTGCCGCTTCCCCCGGATGCGGAGTCAGCACCCAGCGCCGCTCCGAGAACTCGGTACCGAAGCGCCCGCTGGCGAGCAGGTTGAGGGCGTCGGCGTCGAGCACCATGGGCAGCGCGGTGCCGAACGCCTGCTGGAGCATCTGTTCCGACCAGGGCGAGCGGCCCAGCCCCGGCCCCACCACCAGCACGCTGGGCGCGGCGAGCAGGGGTTCCAGCTCCTGGCCGGAGGGCACCGCTTTCACCATCAACTCGGGCCGCCGGGTCAGGAAGGCGGCGGCGTGTGTCGGATGGGTGGCGACGCTGACCAGGCCGGCGCCGCTGCGCGCAGCGGCCTCGGCTGCCATCAAGGCCGCGCCGCCGAAGCCGCGGTCGCCGCCGATCACCAGCACATGGCCGAAGCGGCCCTTGTGGGCGTCGCGCTCGCGGGGCGGCAGCGTGCTGCGCAACTTGCCCAGCGCCAGGCATTCGGCGGCTGGGAGAACGGTTCGATAGATGTCGTCCGGCACTTCCAGGGAAGCGAATACCACCGCCCCGGTGCAGGCCGGCCCGCGGCCGGTGTAGAGCCCCAGCTTGCGGCCGATGAAGGTCACGGTCGCTGCGGCGCGCACCGCGATACCCAGCTCGGCGCCGGTGTCGGCGTCCAGGCCGGAGGGGATGTCGATGGCGAGCACCGGCGCAGCCGCGGCATTGAGCGCGGCGATGGCGGCGGCGTGATCGCCGGCGACCGGCCGGGTGAGGCCGGTGCCCAGCAGGGCGTCCACCAGCACCTCGCCGGCGAGCTCCTCCCGAGTGCTCCAGGGCGCCATGGGTACCGCGGCATCGCGAGCGAACTGCCAGGCACGGGCGGCGTCGCCGGTCAGGGTCGCGGGCTCGGCGAGATACAGCACGCGGCTGTCGAGCCCCTGTTGGCGCGCCAGGGCGGCGACGATGTAGCCGTCGCCGCCATTGTTGCCGCTGCCGCAGAGCACGGTGATGGCCCGCGCCGCGGGCCAGCGGCGGCGCAGCTCGGCGCAGGCGGCGGTGCCGGCGCGCTTCATCAGTACGATGCCGGGAATGCCGTGGCGCTCGATGGCGCAGCGGTCGAGGGCGCGGGTCTGGGCGGCGGTATAGAGCGCGGGCAGCGAAGTGGACATTCCGGGCCGGGAGCGGGGGATCTGGCAGAATTATAAACATGGCCCTGGAGCCCGAGTTTGCCATGACCGAGGGATCCTCTGAAGCGCCGGATCCGCAGTTGCTCACCGCGATCACCGCCTGGGCCCAGGAGCTGGGTTTCCAGCAGGTGGGCATCGCCGACCTCGATCTCAGCGCCGCTGGGGCGCATCTGCGCGCTTGGCTGGCGCGGGGTTTCCACGGCGAGATGGGCTGGATGGCGCACCATGGCGAGCTGCGCGAGCGGCCCGATCTGCTGGTCCCCGGTGCGGCCTCGGCGATCTGCGTGCGCATGGACTACCGGCCCGCGGACACCCGGATGATCGCCCGGCTGCGCGACGGCGAGAGCGCGTACATCTCCCGCTACGCCCTGGGGCGCGACTATCACAAGCTGCTGCGCCAGCGCCTGGCCCGGCTCGGCGAGCGCATCGCCGCGGCCGTCGGCTGCGCGGTGATCCAGCGCCCCTTCGTGGACAGTGCCCCGGTGCTGGAAAAGCCGCTGGCGGCGCGCGCCGGGCTGGGCTGGATCGGCAAGAACACCCTGCTGCTCAATCGCGCAGCCGGTTCCTGGTTTTTTCTCGGCGAGCTGATCACCAGCGTACGGCTGCCGCGAAGCCCAGGCGCGCAGGCGGACGCCTGCGGCAACTGCCGCGCCTGTCTCGGCGTCTGTCCCACCGATGCCTTTCCCGAACCCTATGTGCTGGATGCGCGGCGCTGCATCTCCTACCTCACCATCGAGCATCCCGGCGCCATCCCCGAGCCGTTGCGGGCCGCCATGGGCAACCGGGTGTTCGGCTGCGACGATTGCCAGATCGTCTGCCCCTGGAACCGCTTCGCCAAGGCCACGCGGGAGCAGGCCTTCCAGCCGCGCCACGGGCTGGCCGACGCGCAGCTGGCCGAGCTCGCGCGCTGGAGCGAAGGTGATTTCCTGGAGCGCACCGCGGGCTCCCCGATCCGCCGCATCGGCCACCAGCGCTGGCTGCGCAACCTGGCGGTGGGCTTGGGCAATGCGCCCTCCAGTCCGCCGGTCCTGGCGGCACTGGCCGCCCTCCGCGACCACCCTTCGGCGCTGGTGCGCGAACATGTGCATTGGGCGCTGGCGCGGCACGCCCGGCGGCGGCGCGACACCGCCGCGGGCGAGGATCCGGGAGCGGCCGACGGCGCTTGAATGGCAGCGGCGGGTGGCTTATAGTGCGCGGCCTTGCAAAAACCTTTGCCGGAGCGGATTCCGTTGGCCAATACACCCCAGGCGAAAAAACGCGCCCGCCAGAACGAAAAGCGTCGCCAGCTCAAGGCCGGGCAACGCGCCATGACGCGCACCTATGTGAAGAAGGTCCAGGCCGCGCTCGCGGCCGGTGATCTGGACGCCGCCAAGGCCGCCTACGCTGCGGCGATTCCCGTGCTGGATCGGATCGCCGACAAGGGCGTGATCCACAAGAACAAGGCCGCGCGCTACAAGAGTCGTCTCAACGCCCACATCAAGGCGCTCGCCGGCAACTGATTCCGGTTGCGGCATCGAAAAGTGTGGAAACCGGCCCTGTGCCGGTTTCTTCGTTTTTGGCCGCTCGACGGGCCGTTCCGCTTTGGTGTGCTGGCCACGCTGTGCTGCCGCAAGTGGCGAGTTCAGACTACGGCCAGCGAATTCAGACTACGACCAGATTGTCCCGGTGCACCAGCTCGGGGTCGCTGGCGTAGCCCAGCACTTCCGCGAGGCGATCGCTGGGCAGGCCGAGGATGCGTCCGGTTTCCTCGCTGGAATAGTTGATCAGCCCGCGGGCGACCTCACGCCCGTCCTCGGCCACGCAGCGCACCAGATCGCCGCGCGAATAACTGCCCTGGGTGCGCAACACCCCGACCGGCAGCAGGCTGCGGCCGGATTCGCACAGCACCCGCACCGCGCCCGCATCCAGCGTCAGCGTCCCCTTGAGCTGCAACTGCCCGGCCAGCCATTGCTTGCGCGCCACCAGGGGTTCGGCGTCGGCGACCAGCAATGTGCCGAGCTGCTCGCCGTCGGCGAGCCGGGTCAGCACCTGCGGGATGGCGCCGCCGACGATCACCGTATGTGCGCCGGAACGCGCCGCCAGCCGTGCCGCGCGCAGCTTGGTGGTCATCCCGCCGCGGCCGAGCTGGCCGGCACTGCCGCCGGCGATGGCATCGAGGCTCGTGTCCAGGGCTCGGGCGCGGTGGATCAGGGTGGCATCGGGGTTGCTGCGCGGGTCGGCGCTGTAGAGCCCTTCGCGATCGGTGAGCAGCACCAGCAGCCGCGCCTCGATGAGATTGGCGACCAGCGCCCCCAGGGTATCGTTGTCGCCGAAGCGGATCTCGTCGGTGACCACGGTGTCGTTCTCGTTGACCACCGGCACCACGCCCAGGCGGATCAGCTCGGTGAGGGTGCGGCGGGCGTTGAGGTAGCGCTGGCGGTTGGACAGATCGTCGTGGTCGAGCAGGATCTGCGCGGTGTGGCGGCCGTAGCGCTGAAAGCAGGATTCGTAGGCCTCGACCAGGCCCATCTGGCCGACCGCGGCGGCGGCCTGCAGGCGATGCACTTCGCGGGGGCGTTGCGGCCAGTTGAGCCGCGCCATGCCCTCGGCGATGGCGCCCGACGACACCAGCACGATCTCGTGGCCGCGTTCCTGGAGGGCCACGATCTGCCCCACCCAGCCGGCGATGGCGTCGCGCGCCAGCCCCAGGCCGTCGTTGGTGAGCAGTGCTCTGCCGATCTTGATGACCCAGCGCCGTGCTGCGGTGAGTTGGCGGCGTTCAGCGTCCATCGCGGTCCTCAGCGGACATAGACCACCTCGGTCGCGTCCCCGTCGTCGTCTTCGTCGTCATCCTCCGCGTCGAAGTCATCGCCCAGGTCCTCGCCGGTGTCTTCCGCGCCGGCTTCGGTCTGGCGCTGGCGCAGCCAGGCGATGCGCTCCCGGGCCTCGCGCTGCATGGCCTCCTGCATGTCCGCCTCGCGCCGCGCCGCTTCCGGGTGCTCGGCCTGTTCGAGCGCCAGGGCCTCGAGGTGATTCATGATCGCCTCGCACAACGCGCGGGTGCCGTCGCGCTCCGCCGCCGAGCTCAGGAACCAGGGCGCGTCCCAGTCCAGTGCCGCCACCGCGTCCGCGGCGCGGCGCCGGGCTTCCGCCGCCGGCAGCAGGTCGGCCTTGTTGAACACCAGCCAGATGTCGCGGTGCGCGAGCGTGGGGCTGAAACGCAGCAGTTCGGCCTGCAGCATCCGCACCGATTCGACGACGTCGCCTTCGACCGGCGCCAGGTCCACCAGATGGAGCAACAACCGGGTGCGCGTCAGGTGGCGCAGAAAGCGGATGCCGAGCCCCGCGCCTTCGGCGGCACCCTCGATCACGCCGGGGATGTCCGCCACCACGAAACTGCGGTGGGGCTCCAGGGCGACCACCCCGAGCTGGGGCACCAGCGTGGTGAAGGGATAGTCGGCGATCTTGGGGCGCGCTGCCGAGACCGCCTGGACCAGCGTCGATTTGCCCGCATTGGGCAGGCCGAGCAGGCCGACGTCGGCGAGCAGCTTCAGTTCCAGGCGCAGATTGCGGCTCTCGCCCTCGCTGCCGGGCGTGGTGCGGCGCGGCGCGCGGTTGACGCTGGATTTGAAGCGGGCATTGCCGAGGCCGTGAAAGCCTCCCTTGGCCACGGTCAAGCGCTCGCCGGCCCGGGTCAGGTCGCCGATGATCTCGCCGGTATCGGCGTCGAGCACCGTGGTGCCCAACGGGACCGGTAGCACCAGATCGGGTGCGGAGCGTCCGCGGCAGTTGCTGCCCCGCCCCGGCTCGCCGTTGCCGGCGCGGAAGATGCGCTGATAGCGGTAGTCGACTAGCGTGTTGAGGTCGGGATCGGCGACCAGCACGACGCTGCCGCCGTCGCCGCCATCGCCGCCGTCCGGGCCGCCGCGGGGCACGTACTTCTCGCGCCGAAAGCTCAGGCAGCCGTTGCCGCCCTTGCCGGCATGGACGCTGATGGGTGCTTCGTCGACGAATTTCATGGGCGGACTATGCCAGGTTGGGATGAGGCGAGGGACAGATCATAAGCCGATCGGTTTCGCCCATAAAAAAAGCCCCGGCGATGGGGCTTTTTCCGCGCGCCGCGCCGAGCGTGCTCAGTTCGGCAGCACATCCACGAAGCGGCGATTCCTGGGGCCGCGCACGGCAAAGCGAACGGTGCCGTCGGTGGTCGCGAACAGGGTGTGATCGCGCCCCATGCCGACGTTGGCGCCCCCATGAAAGGAGGTGCCGCGCTGGCGCACGATGATGCTGCCGGCACTCACCTGTTCGCCGCCGAAGCGCTTCACGCCCAGGCGCTTGCTTTCCGAGTCGCGGCCGTTGCGGGTACTGCCGCCTGCCTTTTTGGTTGCCATCTGCGGGTGCTCCCCTGAATACGCTAAAAAATAAGTGCGCTAAAAATGAGTAGCCGCGAAGTTCAGCCGGCGCTGATGCCGGTGATCTTGATTCTGGTGAACCACTGGCGGTGGCCCATCTGCTTCATGTGGTGCTTGCGGCGCCGGAACTTGATGATCTTCACCTTGTCGCCGCGACCCTGGCTGACCACCTCGGCGGTGACCTTGCTGCCGGCCACATAGGGTGCGCCGAGCTTGATGTCGCCGCCGTCGGCGACCATCAACACGCGATCGAAGTCCACCGTGGCGCCGGGCGCCACGTCCAGCTTCTCGATGTCGAGTACCTCGCCGGGCTCGACCCGGTGCTGCTTGCCGCCGCTTTCGATAACCGCGTACATGATAATCCTGCTCCCGGATGGTGCCGTACCCGCAGGAACGGCACCCTTGCAAAGGGCGGCGAGTTTACGCCAATCGGCGAAGGCACTGCAAGCGCGCTGCCCGGCTGGCCCGCGCCGCGGCGGCCGATTCATCGCCGGGGGCAATTCTGCTAGTGTTCGGGACCAGTCGCCGTCTCCGCCGATAATCATAAGGGGCGGCATTCGCCCGCCGCACAGAGGGTTTTTTATGTCGATCGTCAATGTTTTCGCCGGCGGTCTGCTGGATCGCGCCAGCGACCGGCGCACCGATGCCGACTGGCTGGCCGCGCAGCTGGCCAGCCCTGCGACCCGGGTGGTCCCCTTTTTCCGCCTGCAGCCCCTGGTGGCGCCGGGCGGTCACGCCGTGGGCTGGCTGTCGGCCGCCGAGGTGGCGGAGTTTCTGCCGTCGCAGCCGACCGTGTTCCTGGGCCTGGACGGGGATGGCATCGCCCATTTCGCCCTGGATCTGAGCGCCGTCGAAGACGCCCCCAGCCAGGATCCTTTCCGCAGCGCCGGCCGCTTCATGGACCTGCGCGCCATCGCCCTCCGCCTGCCCGCGGGCGATGCCTCCACGCTGGCCACCGGCAAGGCCCTGGTCGACTGGCACGCGCGCCACGGTTTCTGCGCGGTGTGCGGCCAGCGCACCGGGATGCGCATGGCCGGCTACATGCGCAAGTGCGACAACACCGAGTGCAACGCCGAACATTTTCCGCGCACCGACCCGGTGGTGATCATGCTCGCCGTGCATGGCGATCAGGCGCTGGTGGGGCGCCAGAAGGCGTTTCCGCCGGGCATGTACTCGGCGCTGGCCGGTTTCGTCGAACCGGGCGAATGCATCGAGGAAGCGGTGCGTCGGGAAATTTTCGAGGAGGCCGGCATCCGCGTCGGCGCGGTGCGCTACCACTCCACCCAGCCCTGGCCCTGGCCCTCGTCGCTGATGATCGGCTGCTTCGCCGAGGCCGAGACCACCGAGATCCATATCGACGGCAACGAGCTCGAGGAGGCGCGCTGGGTATCGCGCAACCTGCTCGCGGCCTCCTATCGCGGCGAACCCGACACCGGCGTGATGCTGCCGCCGCCCATGGCCATCGCCCACCAGCTGCTCAAGACCTTTATCGAAGAGGGCTGACCTTTATCGAAGAAGGCTGATCGCGATCGAAGAAGCCTGACCGCGCCCATTTTCAAGCCAGAGCACGACACCATGAACTACCGGGAAATTCTCTACGAAGTGAAAGACGGGGTGGCGCTGGTCACCCTCAACCGCCCCGACAAGCTCAACGCCTGGACCACGCGCATGGCCGAGGAGATCCAGGACGCGACCCTCGCCGCTGCGGAAGACGACGCCGCGCGGGTAATCGTCCTCACCGGCGCCGGCCGCGGCTTCTGCGCCGGGGCCGACATGAAGCTGCTCTCGGACATGGGCGGCGGCGGCAAGGGCCAGGCCGCCACCGAGGACCCCGACGACGTGCCGCGCCCACGACCGAGTGCCGTGCGCCGCGATTTCACCCACAAGTATTCCTACTTCCCGGCCATTCCCAAGCCGGTAATCGCCGCCATCAACGGCCCGGTGGCCGGCATCGGCCTGGTGATGACGCTCTATTGCGACATCCGCATCGCCGCCACCGATGCCAAGTTCACCAGCGCCTTCGTCAAGCGCGGGCTGATCGCCGAATACGGCGGCGCCTGGCTCGCCGAGCGGGTGATGGGGGTAGCCAACGCGCTCGAGGTGTTCCTGTCCGGGCGGATCTTCGACGGCGACGAAGCGCGGCGTCTCGGTCTGGTCAACCTGACCTTCCCCAGCGAGGGCTTTCTGGAGGCCGCGCTGACCTACGCCCGCGATCTGGCGGCCAACAATTCGCCGCGCTCCATGCGGGTGATCAAGCAGCAGATCTGGGAGAGCCTGTTCCAGGATCTCGATGCCGGGGTCGAACTGTCGCTGGTGGAGATGAAGGCCAGCATCGCCAGCGACGACTTCAAGGAGGGCGTGGCGCATTTCCTGGAGAAGCGCGCACCGCGCTTCAGCGGCCGCTGAACGGCTGGACGAGGGTTCGCAACAACGACCGCTCGGAACAACGACCGCTCGGAACAACGACTGCTCGCAACAACGACCGTTCGGAACAACGACTGCTCGCAACGACAACGATTCACAACGAAACAGGGGGAAACCATGGGACGAGTGGCAGGCAAGGTGGCGCTGGTCACCGGCGCCGCCTCGGGGCTGGGGCGGGCGACCGCGCTGCGGCTCGCCGAGGAAGGCGCGCGGGTGATGGTCACCGACTGGGAGGACC
>JADLCO010000168.1 GCA_020847115.1 Pseudomonadales bacterium
ACCCCGGGCTTCGTCGACATCCACACCCACTACGACGCCCAGGTGCTTTGGGATCGGATGCTGACCATTTCGCCCTGGCACGGCGTCACCACCGTGGTGCTCGGCAACTGCGGCTTCGGCGTGGCACCCACGCGGCCCGAGCACCGCGACCTGATCATCGGCACCCTGGAGAAGGTCGAGGGCATGAGCCCCGCCGCACTGCAGGCCGGTCTGGGCAGCGAATGGCCCTTCGAGACCTTCCCCCAGTACCTGGATGCCATCGAAAAGGCCGGCACTGCCATCAACGTGGGCGTGTTGATCGGCCACACCCCGACCCGGCTCTATGTGATGGGCGAGGAGGCCACCGAGCGCGAGGCGACTCCCGAAGAGATCGAACAGATGCGCCGCATCGTCGACGAAGCGCTCGCCGCCGGCGCCATCGGCTTCGCCACCTCCAAGTCGGCCACCCACGTCGGGCTGAAGGGCCGGCCGGTGCCGAGCCGGGTCGCCTCCTACGACGAGATCCGCACCCTGGTATCGGCGCTCAGGGGCGGTCGCGGCATGATGCAGGCCACCGCCGGCAAGGAGCTTTGGTTCGACGAATACGAGAAACTGGCCGAGGAGAACGGCATCACCATCAGCTGGACTGCGCTGCTCGCCGGCATGGTGAGTCCGGACGCTCACATCAAACAGCTCGAGCGCACCGCCGAACTGATCGCCCAGGGCCGCAACATCGTGCCCCAGGTGACGCCGCGGCCGCTGTGCTTCGAGTTCCAGTTCAAGGAGCCCTTTCCGTTCGAAAGCCTGTCGGTGTTCAAGCCGGTGGCGGCGGCCGATGCCGAAGGCAAGAAGAGGTACTACGCCGACCCGGAATTCCGCCGCGCGGTGAAGGAAAAGATGGCCGCCGTGCGCGCATCGTTCCGCACCTCCTGGGAGCAGTCGGTGATCTCGATGTGCGCCAGCAATCCGGAATACGAAGAACGCACCGTGGCCGATGTCGCCCGCGAACTGGGCGTCGAGACCATCGATCTCGGCTTCGATCTGGCGCTCGCCACCAACCTCGAAGCGCGCTTCCGGATGCCGGTGGCCAATGCCGATGAGACCGTGGTCGAGGAACTGCTGAAAAACCCCAACACCGTGCTCGGCCTCTCCGATGCCGGCGCCCATGCCAGCCAGCTGTGCGACGCCTGTCTGCCGACCTATCTGCTCGGCCACTGGGTGCGCGACAAGAAGGCGCTGCGCTTCGAGGAAGCAATCCGCATGCTGACCTCGCGGCCTGCCGAAGTGTTCGGCATCAGGGATCGCGGCCTGCTGCAGGTGGGCAAACCCGCCGACGTGGTGATCATCGATCCGGAGACGGTGAATGCCGGCGGCCTGGAGCGCGTCTACGACCAGCCGGCGGGCCAGGACCGGCTGATCGCCAAGGCCTTTGGCATCGACGCAGTGATCGTCAACGGCACCCTGCTGCGCCAGGGTGATCGGGACGTGATCCGCGGCGACGCCCTCCCCGGTCAGCTGCTGCGCCGCGGGGTCAATGCCTGAACGATCGCGCCAAGGCCTTCACCCGCTGCCGCGCACACCGACGGCAGCGGGCCAAGTCTGGTCCGACGTCACCGCTCTGGTTGGATTCGGAGTGGTTGCACCGCGAGACTCAGGCAGCGACGCCAAACAGTGTGCCGATTGCTGCGGTCAGCGCCATCGCCAACGCCCCCCAAAAAGTGACGCGCACCGCGGCCTTGATCGCCGACGCACCGCCGGTGCGCGCGGACGCAAACCCGAGCAGCCCCAGACAGACCAGCGAACCCCCGCCCAGTCCCCATAGCCGAGCCGAGTTCGGTAGCACCAAAACCAACAGCAGCGGCAGCGCGGCACCTACCGCGAAGGTAGCGGCAGACGCCAGCGCCGCCTGCACCGGCCTGGCGGCCAGCGCCTCGGTAATGCCCAACTCGTCGCGTGCATGAGCGCCCAGGGCATCGTGCGCCGTGAGCTGGGTGGCAACCTGCGCCGCCAGCGCTTCATCAAGGCCGCGCTGCACATAGATGGCGGTCAGCTCCGCGTGCTCCAGCTCCGGCGTCTCCACCAGTTCCCGGCGTTCGCGGTCCAGATCTGCGCGCTCGGTATCGGCCTGGGAGCTCACCGAGACATATTCACCGGCCGCCATCGACATGGCACCGGCAACCAGCCCGGCGACCCCCGCCACCAGCATGGCCCGTGTGTCCGCGCCGGATGCCGCCACGCCGAGCACCAGACTGGCGGTAGACACGATGCCATCGTTGGCGCCGAGCACCGCGGCGCGCAGCCAGCCGGTGCGATGAGTGCGGTGAATCTCGTGGTGTCGCATAGTTCTTCAATGAGCCGGGAAGCTCTCGCGATTGTACGCTAGCTCCCCGCGCGACTATCGACCTATCCTTGAAACCGGACACTCAACCCCTCCCGGCTTTTCGGCCGGGAGAAACGTTTCGGGCCCTCGACTTTCGGGCGCATCAGAAAAGTTTCAATCCACCCACCTGAACACGCCCCGTCCGGCCATAGTCGATGATCTTGCGATCGGCGGGCACCAGCGTGAAGCCTACCACGTGGGCCTCGGCATTCAGGAATCCGCCTGGCGCCGCCCTAGATGTGCGCGCTCTCGGCCTCGACCCCGGTCACGGCGCGCGGCGTGCCGTGCTGGAAATGATTTCCACGGCCGGCATCCGCGAGCTGTGTTTCCCGATCTCGCCGTTCGATCTCCGCGACAATTTGCCGCATCGACAGAGGCCGATGCACTACCTAAGGTTGCGTCCGCCGTGACGGTGGCGGCTTCGATCGAAAGCTCACTGTCGCGCACGGCATGAGTCACATCGGCGTTCCGAGCCGGGCGGCTGCGAGCTTTTCGCACCACGCGGCATCGTCGTCGGATCGATGCAAGAGCTGAGCAGTACGTTGCATAGATGATCCAGTGTAGCTGCATTGTTCAATCTCCCGCGCGTCCCGTACCGCGCAGATCCTGCTCCGCACCCCAAGGCTGCGCCCGTTCCAGCGCACGATGCCGTCGCGCGGACGTCAGTGAACCATCTTCCGTCCCATCGCCAAATTTTCCCACTGGAGACAGGCTCATGAACCCACCACTCGAGTTGATGCACTGGCTGACCCATTTCAACCTCGGTGCGACCCTCGCGCTGCTGATCTGGCTCGCCGCGGCACTGGGCGGCATTCCGGCGCTTTCTCCCATGACCGCGCCGTCGCCCACGGCAAACCTGGAGGAGATTCGATGAACATCTGGTATTCGCCACGAGGCGCGCGCCGCGGTTTGTTGTTCGCCGCCTTGCTCGCCGCGCTGTGGAGCTGCTGGGCAGCCGGCTATGTGCAGGCCGCGCTGCACTTCCGCGCTGCGCCCACGGTGACGCTGGAGCACTCTGCCCCGGATGCTGCGGAAGACACGTGTCTGTTCACCGATAGCGGAGCTTCGTCCAGTTACTGAATTTCGTCCATTTCGGAGGCTAGATCCGTGGACCTGTTGGGCATGTACCCGACCTTTTACGTACCGGCCATCGGCACCGCCTGGGTGATGGGCATCATCGGCGTGATCCACGTCGTCGCCTCCCACACCTCGGTGGGCGCGTCGTTTCTGTTTGCGCTCTTGGAGACGAAAGCCTATCGCGACGGAACGCCTGAAATCATGGGATTCATCAAGAAATACGGGATGTTTCTGCTGGTGTTCTCCTACGTGATCGGCTCCGTCACCGGCCCCGGCATCTGGTATGCGATCACCGTCGCCAGTCCGCGCGGCGTGGGCGGGCTGATCCACAATTTCGTCTGGGTCTGGGCTGCAGAGTGGGTCTATTTCACCGTCGAGGTGATCGGTGTCTATGCGCTGGTCTATCTGATCGGCAAGGTGGACGCGAAAACCCACCTCAAGCTCACCTGGTCGTTCGCGCTCGCGTCTTGGGCGACCATGCTGCTCATCGTCGGCATCCTGTCGTTCATGATGTGGCCAGGCAGCGAGAACTGGTACCAGACTGGATCGACCAACGACGCCTTCTACAACCTCAATTTCTTCGCCCATCTGGCCACACGCACCGGCTCCATGTTCGTGATGGCCGCCGTGGTAGGCCTGATGGTGGCCAGCCGGGTGCGCGACCCGGTGCTGCGCCGCAGTGTGGTGCGCTTCATCGCCCCCATCGGCTTGGTGGGCGGCCTGTTCGCAGTGATGATGTTCATCTATTACCTGCAAACCCTGCCGAACAACGCCGTGGTGATGCTCAACACCTACCTGCTGCCGGTCTATGCGCGCGCCATGGTAGCGGTGTTCGTGGTCGCCACCGCCTGGCTGGTGTTCGCCTGGTGGCAGCCGCAGCGCGTCTACACGCCGCTCGCGGTGGCGTTGTTCCTGTTCATCGCGGTGGCCGGAGTCTGGCCGGAGGAGCGCATGCGCGAATCGATGCGCAAACCCTATGTCGCCGGCCAGTACATTTACGGCAATCAGATCATCGCCCGCAACGTCCCCGGCAAGGGCATCCGCAGCGAAATGGAGCAGATCGCCGCGGCCGGCCTGCTGCAACTCCACCCCTTCGTGCCGAAGCCATTGCGCACGGTGACCGCAGATAATCGCCTCGCCACCGGACGGCTGCTCACTCAGATCGCCTGCGCCAACTGCCATGCGCTGGAACGCGGCGCACCCTTGCGCAGCCTGCCCGACAAGTTACACGGCGCCACCGACGAAGATTTGATCGCGGCTTTTCTGCAGGGGCCGCTCAAGCATGGCACCCAGCCGTACATGCCGCGCATCGATCTGCCAGCGCCCGAGATCGACGCCATCGCGCATTTCATCGCCGCGGTCAACCGGGGCGAAGACGTGACGGCGCAACCCACCCCCTCGACCGCTACCGCGGCGGCCTCGCAACCGGAGTGAGATCATGGACATCGGCATCGTCATGAATGCCCTGCGCGACCCCGCCGGAGTGCCCGCGCACCCCGTGCTGTTCCAGCTCCTGATGGTCGTCACCTGGATCTTGCACATCGCCTTCGTCCACCTGGCACTGGGCGCGGCGGGGCTCGCGATCTTCGCCTTCCATCGCCGCGAGCGCGGACCCCACTGGGCGCGGCTGTCGCTGGCGCTGACCAAGGTGGCCAAGGTGGCGGTGTCGCTGCTGATCGTGCTCGGCGTGGCGCCGCTGCTGTTCACCCAGGTGATCTACGACCCACAGTGGTACGTCTCCAATGTGCTTTCCGGGCGTTGGGCGATCGCCTTCATCTTCACCTTGATGATCGGCTACTGCGCGTGGTTTGCCTTCTATTACGGCAATCGGCCGGGCGCCGGACGCCACATCGGCATCTATGCCTGGCTGGCCCTGGCGCTGTTCTGCCTCGACGGCCTGATCATGCATGCCCTGTCCTACCAGGCGCTGCTGCCCGAGCAATGGCTGGCCTGGTACGCGCCGGGCGGCGCGGTGGATGCGAGTGGCGCCAAGCTGCACGCGATCCAGTGGCCGCGCTACCTGCTGATGATGAGCCTGGGGCTGCCGGCGGTCGGCGCCTTCCTGATCGCCTATGCGCACTATCTGGGCGCGCGCTCCGACCGCAGTGCCGGCTACCTGGATTTCGCCGCGCGGCTTGGCGAGCGCCTGGCGCGCTGGGGGTTCGCCTTCTGCCTGGTACTGATGCTGATCTGGCAGGCGGTGCACCCGGCGGCTTCCGGCCTCGGCGCGCATCCTCTGGGCTGGCTGTTGGTGGCGCTGCTCGGCACCTTGGCGGGATCCGTCCAGCCCCTGCGGCGCGCACATCCCTATCTACCCGTTGCCGGCGGCCTGATCCTACTGACGATCCTGGCCTTATGGCGCGAGGTGATCCGGATCCACCACCTGGCACCTCTGGGCTACGACATCGCCAACTACCCGGTCCATATCGATTGGCCAACCACCTTCCTGTTCTTTTCCACGCTGGCCGGGATCGGCGGACTGGTCGGCGGCTTCTATCTCACCCTGCTCTACCGCGCGGGTCGCACCTCCGGCCTGTACTCGGCCGACACGCTGGTGTCCCGTTGGGGCACCAGCGCGGTCGCCTTGCTCTGCCTGTGGATCGCGGTATTTCTCGCCTACGGGATCGTGATCTGGGTGCGCAACCAGTTCGTGGGCCACTGACGGAGGACGTACTGCAATGAAGAAACTTCTGACTTTTGGTTTGGTTACCTGCTGCCTCATCGGCGTGGATGCACGGGCGCAATCCGGCGCTCCCGCGGCGGACATCGCCGCCGGGCAGCAACGGGCGGCGGCCTGTTTCGCCTGCCACAACGCCAACGGTATCGCGCAGATTCCCGGCACGCCGCACCTGGCGGGTCAGGAGCGCGGCTATCTGGAAAAGGCATTGCGAGCCTATCGCGATGGCAGCACACGGCAGGAGCCCACCATGAACGCCATGGCCAAGCCCTTGTCCGACCAGGACATCGCCAACATCGCCGCCTACTTCAGCAGCCTGCCGCGCTGACCATAACGGGCGCGCCCTAGGGGGCGAATCGGCCATTGCCAGGGCGAATGTCAAGCCGCTATTATCAGGCTTCAACGCTCAAATGTGATTGCTGAAGCATGATAACTGCCGCACAAATGCGCGCCGGCCGCGCGCTCCTCGGCTGGGATCAGCGGCGCCTGGCGGAGGCCGCCGGGGTGTCGCTGCCCACGGTGCAGCGGATGGAAGCCAGCGACGGCCGGGTGCGGGGCAATGTGGAATCCCTGACCCGCATCGTCGAGGCCTTCGAGCGCGCCGGTCTGGAGTTGCTCGGCGAGGGCGCGGTCAGCGGCGCCGGTGGCCGCGGCGTGCGCCTCAGGGCCGCCGCCGGGGTGGCCGGGTGATCGCCGCCTGGGTAGCGGCCACTGCGGCCATTGGGCTGGCGCTCGCCGCGGCGCTGGCAGCGCTGGGTGCGGCGCGGATCCCCAGCCTGCTGCGCCGGCTGGCACTGCCGCTGTTTGGGCTGGTCGGGGTGGCGGCCGCGACCGCCGGCACCCTGACCTTGCTCGGTGGCGGCGTCGACGACATCCAGCTTCCCCTGGGCCTGCCCTGGCTGCCCTGGCGGCTGCGGCTCGACGCCCTCGCCGGCTGCTTTCTGACCCTGATCGGCCTGCTCACCGCCGCGGTCGGCATCTACGCCCCGGGTTATGTGCGCGGATTCGAGCAGGGTCGCGACTCGCTGGCGATGCTGGGCGCCGGGTCCGGCCTGTTCCTCGCCGGCATGTTGACGGTGGTGCTGGCCGCCGACGCCATGCTGTTCATGGTGGCCTGGGAGCTGATGTCGCTGGCCTCCTACTTTTTGGTGGTGTTCCATCACGACCAGCCGGCCAGTCGCCGCGCTGCCTTTCTGTACCTGCTGATGGCCCACGTCGGCGGTCTCGCCATCCTGCTCGGCTTCGGGGTGCTGGCCGCCTTCGGCCACGGCTTCGAGTTCGCGGCGCTGCGCGCGGCGCCGCTCACACCCGGCTGGGCGACGCTGGCGTTCGCACTGGCGCTGCTGGGCTTTGGCATGAAGGCGGGCCTGGTGCCGCTGCACGCCTGGCTGCCGGAGGCGCACCCGGCGGCGCCCTCGCACATCTCTGCACTGATGTCCGGGGTCATGCTCAAGGTCGCGGTCTACGGTTTCATCCGCTTCACCTTCGATCTGCTCGGCGAGGTCCACTGGCAGTGGGGGGTGGCGACCCTGGCACTGGGCAGTGTCTCGGCCCTGTACGGCGTGCTGATGGCGCTGCTGCAGAACGATCTCAAGCGCCTGCTGGCCTGGTCGTCGGTGGAAAATATGGGCATCCTGTTCATCGCCTTGGGCCTGGCGCTGATCTTCCTCGGCGAGGGCCACGCCGGGCTCGGCGCCCTGGCGCTGGTCGCGGCCCTGCTCCATGCCGGCAACCACGCGCTGTTCAAGGGTCTGCTGTTCCTGGGCGCCGGCGCCATCCTGCACAGCACCCACGAGCGCGATCTCGAGCAGATGGGCGGGCTGCTGCGCCGCATGCCCTGGACCGGGCTGTTCTTCCTGATCGGCTGCCTGGCGATCGCCGGGCTGCCACCCCTCAACGGCTTCGTCTCCGAATGGCTCACCTTTCAGGCCGCGCTGCAGTCCTGGCAGTTGGACAGCGGCGTGCTGCGCAGCCTGATTCCGGTGGCCGCCGCGGTGCTGGCACTGACCAGCGCGCTCGCCGCCGCCGGCTTCGTCAGGGTCTACGGCATCGCCTTCCTCGGCCGCGCGCGCAGCCGCCATGTGCGCCGCGCGCGGCCGGAGTCGCGCGGCATGCGCCTGGGCCAGGGGTTGCTCGCCGCGGGCTGTGTGGCCGCGGGACTGCTACCGACGCCGCTGATCGGCGTGGTCGCCGCGGTGCCGGAGCAACTGCTGGGCACCGGGCTGCCCCAGGCCACCGCCCGGGGCTGGCTGTGGCTGACGCCGATCGCACCCGAGGTGGCGAGCTACAGCGCGCCGGCGCTGGCCCTGGCGCTCGCGGTCGCCATGGCGGTGGCAGCCTGGGCCCTGCGCCGCGGCGCGCTGCGCCGGGTGCGCCGCGGCGATCCCTGGGATTGCGGCTTCGGCCCGCTCACCACGCGCATGCAGTACAGCGCGACCGCCTTCGCCCAGCCGGTGCGGCGGGTATTCGCGCCCCTGTTCGCGGTCGATGCCGGCGTCGAGTTGGAAGCCCCCGGCCGGCTGCGCTACCGGGTGGTGATCGGCGATCGCCTGTGGAAGCTGCTCTACGCGCCCTTCGCGACGGCCACCGACGGCGCCGCGCGGCGGGTGGCGCGGCTGCAATCGGGCAATGTGCGCCGCTATCTCGGCTGGACCCTGGCCACCCTGCTGGTGCTGCTGTGGATTATCACTTGAGCGGCATCGGCGGCTGGGGCCTGGCGCTCGCCCAAGTGCTCCTCTAGGCGCTGCTCGGGCCGCTCTTTGCCGGCTGGGTGCGCAAGGTGAAGGCGCGGCTGCAGAACCGGCGCGGTGCCCCGGTGGTCCAGCCGCTGCGCGACCTGCGCAAGCTGTTTGTCAAGGAAGTGCGCGTGGCGCACGGCGCCTCGCCGCTGTTTCGCGCCGCGCCCTACGTGGTGTTCGGGGCCACCCTGCTCGCCGCCGCCAGCGTGCCCCTGCTGGGCGTGACCCTGCCCACCGCCACCTTCGCCGACATCGTCGTGGTCGCCGGGCTACTCGCCCTGGCGCGCTTCTTTCTCGCCCTCGCCGCGATGGACGTGGGCACCGCCTTCGGCGGCATGGGGGCATCGCGGGAGCTGCTGATCGCCGCGCTCGCCGAGCCGGCGATGCTGATGGCGGTGTTCACCCTGGCGATGACCGCGCACAGCACCAACCTGGCGAGCATCGTCGCCTACCAGCTCGACGACGCCCTGGCGCTGCGTCCCTCGTACCTATTCGCGCTCGGCGCCCTGTGCCTGGTGGCGATTGCGGAGACCGGCCGCATCCCGGTGGACAATCCCGCCACCCACCTCGAACTGACCATGATCCACGAGGCCATGCTGCTCGAATATTCGGGCCGCCACCTGGCGCTGATGGAGTGGGCGGCGCAGATCAAGCTCGCGCTCTACGCCGCGCTGATCCTGAACATCTTCCTGCCCTGGGGGATCGCCGAGACGCTCGGTGCCCCGGCACTGGGCATCGGGCTCGTCGCCATCCTGCTCAAGCTGGCGGGCCTCGGTGGCGCGCTCGCCGTGGTCGAAACCGTACTCGCCAAGATGCGGCTGTTCCGCGCCCCGGCGTTTCTGAATCTGGCGCTGCTGTTCGGACTGCTCGGCCTGCTCAGCCACGTGATGCTGGAGGTGGGCCGATGAACCTGACCACTCTGCCCCTGCTCCAGCAGCTGGTGCTGCTGCTCGCCGCCATCGTGCTGTTTACCTCCTTCGTGCTGCTGTCCCAGGCGCGCCTGGTGGCGGCGGTCCACGCCTTCGCCGGCCAGGGCGCGTTGATCGGTGCGGCGACCGCGGTGGTGGCGGCGGCCGGCGCCGGCCACCACCTGTACTTCTCAGCGCTGCTCACGCTGGTGCTCAAGGCGCTGCTGATCCCCTGGATGCTGCATCGCCTGGTGCGCCGTCTCGAACTGGACCGCCACATCGAGGTGATCGAGCGCCCGGCGCTGATGATCATGGCGGCGGTGGCGCTGGTGATCTTCAGCTACTGGCTGGTGTTGCCGATCGTGGAGCGCGAGCTGATGTTCACCCGCAACATCGTCGCCACCAGCCTCGCGGTGGTGCTGATCGGGCTGTTGATGATGGTGTTCCGCCAGCAGGCGGTGGCCCAGGTGCTGGGCTTCATGTCCATGGAAAACGGGCTGTTCCTGGCCGCAGTGTCGGCCACCGGGGGCATGCCGCTGGTGGTCGAGCTGGGCGTCGCCTTCGACGTGCTGGTGGCCATGGTGCTGTTCGGCGTGTTCTTCTTCCAGCTTCGCGAGAGCATCGACTCGCTCGACGTGGACCGCCTCGACCGGCTCTCCGAGCTGGCGGAGGAACGCCGGTGACCGCGCTGCTGGTGACTCTGTTGGCGCCGGTCATCGGCGCGCCGCTGCTGGCGTTGCTGCGCGGTCCGGTGGCGGGCTGGCTGAACGTGGCGATCTCGGCGCTGGCGCTGGGCGCGGCCATGGCCCTGGCCCGGGAGGTGGCAGCGGCCGGCAGCGTGGCCGGGTTCGGCTTTCGCGTCGACGATTTCAACGTCTACCTGGTGGTGCTGACCACGCTGGTGGGACTCACCACGGCGATCTTCTCGCGCCCCTACATGCACCACGTCGCCGCCTCCGGGCGGGTCGGCAGCAGCGGGCTGCGGATCTATCACGCCATGTACCAGGCGTTCCTGTTCACCATGCTCCTGGCGCTGACCACCGACAACCTGGGCATCCTCTGGGTGGCGGTGGAGGGTGCGACCCTGGCCACGGTGCTGCTGGTGTCGCTGTACCGCACGCCGGAGGCAGTGGAGGCGGCCTGGAAGTATTTCATCCTCTGCGGGGTCGGCATCGCGCTGGCACTGTTCGGCACCGTGCTGGTGTACTTCGCGGCCCAGCATGCGCTGGCCGACGCCAGCCTGGGGCTGACCTGGAGCGCGCTCTACGGCCGCGCCGGCGACCTGGAGCCCGCGGTGATGCGGCTCGCGTTCGTGTTCCTGCTGGTGGGCTACGGCACTAAGGTAGGCCTGGTGCCGCTGCACCAATGGCTGCCCGACGCCCATTCCGAAGGCCCGACGCCCATGTCGGCGGTGCTGTCGGGGCTGCTGCTCAACGTCGCCCTCTACGCCCTGGTGCGGATCAAGATGCTGGTCGACGGCTCCCTGGCCACCACCCCGGCTCCGCACCTCGCCGGTCAGCTGCTGATGGGCTTTGGCCTGGTGTCGTTCCTGGTCGCCGGCCTGTTCCTGCACCGCCAGCGCGACATCAAGCGCATGTTCAGCTATTCGTCGATCGAGCACATGGGGCTGATGACCTTCGCCTTCGGCCTCGGCGGGCCGCTGGCGACCTTCGGCGCCCTGCTCCACATGCTGGTCCATTCGCTCACCAAGTCGGCGATCTTCGTCACCGTCGGCCACGCCGCGCACCTCGCTGGCACCCAGACCATCGACCACATCCGCGGCCTGATCCGCACCCAGCCGGCGATCGGCTGGTCGCTGCTGCTCGGGGTGGTGGCGATCGCCGGCTTTCCCCCGTTCGGCGTCTTCACCAGCGAATTCCTGCTGCTCAGCGCCACGATGGACGCCCAGCCCTGGCTGACGCCGACCCTGCTGGCGGGCCTGGCGATCGCCTTCGCCGGCCTCTTCCGCCACCTGCAGCCGATGGTCTACGGCGCCCCACCCGAGGGCCAGCAGCCGGTGGCGGCGAATCTGCTGCCGGTGTTCCTGTACCTGGGACTGGTGCTCTGGCTGGGGCTGTCGATTCCCGGCTTCCTGGCGCGCTGGCTGGATCGCGCCACCCAACTCATCACCGGGGTGCAGCTGCTGTGAATGCCACCGGCCTGGAGCGCTATCTGAGCGAGTTGCACGCACGCGGCGTGCAGCCGCGCGCGGTCGATGCCAAGGCCCTGGCGCCGGCGCGGCTGATCCTGCTCGACGCCGGCGACTGGGGCACCGCAGCTGCGGTCGGCGCCGCGCTCGGCTGCCGGCACGCCGGCCTCTGGGCGGACGAACTGGACGCCGACATCCTCATCGACGCCTGCCTGGTGCTGGATGGCGAATACCTGCTGCTGGCCACCGCACTGCCGGCGGCCGCGCCGGTGGTGGCCGCCCACACGCCCTGGTTCCCCGGCGTCGACCGCCTGGAGCGCCATGCCCGCGACCTGCTCGGTGTGACCTTCAGTGATCACCCCGACCCGCGGCGCTGGACCCGCCACCAGGCCTGGGCTGCGGACTGCTTCCCACTGCGGCGGGATTTCGCCGAGGCCGGCTGCCGCCCCAAGCGGACCCGGCCGGACAGCGCCTACCCCTTCGTTCCGGTCCAGGGCCGAGAGGTCTGCGAGGTCCCGGTGGGTCCGGTGCACGCCGGCATCATCGAGCCCGGCCACTTCCGCTTTCAGGTAGTGGGCGAGGAGGTGCTGCGCCTCGAGCAGCACCTGGGCTATGTACACAAGGGCATCGAACGGCTCGCCGTCGGCCGCGATCCGGCCGGGCTCGCGCGCCTGGCCGCGCGGGTCTCCGGCGACAGCACCGTGGCGCACGCCTGGGCCGCCTGCCAGGCGATGGAGCGCGCCGCCGGCTGCACGCCGCCGCCGCGGGCGTCGATCCTGCGCGCACTGCTCGCCGAACGCGAGCGCATCGCCAACCACCTGGGCGACATCGGCGACATCTGCAACGACGTCAGCTTCGCCTTCGCCCACAGCCAGTGCGCGCGGCTGCGCGAGTTGTGGCAGCGGCGCAGTGCCGAGCTGTTCGGCCACCGGCTGCTGATGGATCTGGTGGTGCCGGGCGGGGTGGCGCGCGATCTCGACGCCGCGGGCGCGGCACTGCTGCGCGCCGATCACGCCGAGCTGCGCCGCGCCGTCGCGCCGCTGTTCGCGATCATCACCGACCACCCCTCGGTGGACGACCGCCTGATCGGCACCGGCGTGCTCAGCGCCGCCGATGCCCGCGCCCTGGGCTGCACCGGCCACGTCGCCAAGGCCAGCGGGCTCCCCTTCGACCTGCGCCGCGACTGCCCCTACCCGCCCTACGACCACTTCGCGGTGGCGCTGGCGGTGCGCACCGAGGGCGTCGTGGCGGCGCGCGTAGGGGTGCGGATGCGGGAGATCGAAGCCGCGCTGGAATTGCTCGATCAGCTGCTGGACCAGATCCCGGACGGCCCGCTGGCGGCACCGTTCGCGGCGCCGGCGGGCAGCGCCGGCATCGGCCTGGTGGAGGCCTGGCGCGGGGAGATCCTGACCTTCGTGCGCTTCGACGCCGCCGGCCGCGTGGCGCGCTTCTTTCCGCGCGATCCGAGCTGGTTCCACTGGCCGGCGCTGGAGCGCCTGATCGCCGGCAACATCGTCCCCGACTTCCCGGTCTGCAACAAATCGGTCAACGGCTCCTACGCCGGGGCCGATCTCTAGGAGGCACCACCATGCTGCGCATCCTCGGGCAATCGCTGCGCATCGGCGTGGTCACCGAACCGGCCCCGGTGGATGCCGAACTCGAAGCGCTGGGCGCCGCGCTGCGCCGCCGCCTCGACGCCCGCTTCGGCCGCAGCCTGGCGATCCGCCAGGTGGATGCCGGCTCCTGCAACGGCTGCGAGCTGGAGATCCGCGCCCTGACCAACCCCTACCATGACGTCGAGCGCTTCGGGGTGCACTTCGTCGCCTCGCCCCGCCACGCCGACGTGCTGCTGGTGACCGGCCCGGTGTCGCGACACATGGCCGCCGCGTTGCGCCGCACCTGGCGCGCCACGCCGGCGCCGAAATGGGTGGTCGCGGCCGGCAGCTGCGCCTGTGATGGCGGCGAGTTCGGCGCGTCCTACGCGAGCTGCGGCGCGGTGGAGAACGTGATTCCGGTGGACCTGCGCATCCCGGGCTGTCCGCCGAGCCCGCTGGCCTTGCTCCGCGGCCTGCTGGCGCTGCTGGCCTCCGCCGGCGATGGCGAGTCCTGAACGACGCTCAGCATTTGTCGAGCACGTACAGGCGGCGCTTGCCGATCCCGGGCAGCGCATCCAGCCGCCGCCGCACCCGGAAGCCGGCGGCGGCGCATTCGGCTTCGATGACCGCGCGTGGCACCACCACCCGGTTGGGCGGGTGGTCGGGCGTGCGGCGCGCCTGCTGCCGTCGCCGTCGCCAGGATTGCAGGTTGCCGTCCACCCAGACGCTCACGGTGGCGCCGGTACCGGCGACGCGATGGATTTCGCGCAGCAGGCGCAGGCGATCCTCGGCGGCGGCGAAATGGTGCAACAGCCGCATGCAGAACACGTGGGCGACGCTGGCATCGGCGAGCGGCAGCGTGAAGGCGTTCATCGGCGCCACTTCGAAGCGTGCCAGCAATGCCGGCGGCGCCATGGCCCGGGCCACCGCCAGCATCTCCGGGCGGGCGTCGCCAGCCAGCAACCGGCGCGCCGGGGTCCTGGCCAGCATCGGCCAGAAGCGGCCGGTACCGCAGGGTAGGTCCAGCACCGACTCGGGATCGCCGGCGAGGCGCAGCGCGCGCCGCCCCAGGCGCAGCTCACGCCACGAACTGAGCCGGCGCAGCCAACTGCCGCGGTGCATCCGGGCATAGGCCCGCGCGCACTCGGCGTCGTAGCGTGCGGCGATATCGGGTTCGGTGGAAGCGCTCATAACCGGTACCAACGTGAGGACCGGCTCCGATCGTGTTCGCCTCCTGCTTAGGGGTGTCTTAAAACGACGATTTTTTCCGGGGCGCTGCCCAAATCTGATTTCATCGCTCGGTCATGCCCCGTTCGCCGCGCTGACATGGAGGCGCCGCACACTCACGCGGCCTTGAAGGTCAAGGCAGGAACCCCGAAGTGGCATCGCCCCGGGGTTCGGCTCCCGTACCACGCGACCGAGGACCACCCCATGTCCAGATTCCACCAGACCGCCATCGCCGCCGCCTTGGGCATAGCCATCTCCGGCTTCGCCTGCGCTGGCCCGAAGGCCAAGGGCCCGATGGCCTTCGTGCCGATCCCGGGCTCCGCCTACGCCCCCGAGCTGACCACGGATCCGACGATTCTGACCAATGAACCCTGGAAAATCCCCGAGGGCTATCGCCAGTACATCGTGTCCGACGAAAGCGATCTCGATCTGTACGTCGGCAGCGACTGGAACGACATGAACACCGTCAACGAGACGCGCAAGCGCGCCGGTCGCTACCTGTATCGGACCCACGAAGTCCGCCCCAACAGCCCGCAGGACCCGGCCAATTCGCTCCGTAGGGATGGCGGCAGCGGCGGCGCGCTGTCGGTGGTCGATCTGCACAGCGGCAAGGCCACCGAATTGGCAGGGCGCAGCGATTGGGAAGCGCTCGACGGCCTGGTGTGGACGCCCTGGCACAGCCTGCTGTTTGCCGAGGAATCCAACGTCGCGGCGCGCCCCGATCCACAGTATCCCAATGCCTGCTGCGGGCTGGTCTATGAAGCCGAGATCGATCCGCTCGATCCCACCAAGGTCATTGCCATCGAAGCCCGTCCGCTGCTCGGGGCCATGGCCCACGAAGGCATCGAAACCGACGCCGAAGGCAACGTCTATGTCATCGACGAAGACCGCAAGCCCAACGGCCAGATCTACAAGTTCGTGCCGGAAAACTACGGCGACCTGTCCAGCGGCACCCTGTACGCATTGAAAGTGGCCGATGGCAAGCAAACCGGCGCCGCCGAGTGGGTAAAACTGGACCTCGACCCGCAGACGTTCAACGCCGAAGTCGCGGCCAAGGCCGCCGGTGCCACCGGCTATTGCCGGCCCGAGGATCTGGAGCGCATCGCCCAGACGCTCTACGTCGCGCTCACCTGCGAGGACACCACCAACCCGCTCAACAGCAACGGACGCGGCGCCGTGCTCGCGGTCAGTTTGGGCAAGCATCCGAAGGTGAGCTACTTCGTGGCACCGGGCGCGAATATTCCCCACGAAAATCCGGCTGCGGGCATTACCGGCTTGCGCAACCCGGACAACCTCGCCGACGGACCGGATGGCCGCCTGTGGATCGTCGAGGACAATGTGCCCAGCGACATCTGGGTCGCCGAGCCCGACCGCGACGGCGACGGTGTGAGCGACGGCGTGCGCCTGTTCGCCTCGCTCAAGGATGACGGTGCCGAGGGCACCGGGATTTACTTCGGCAAGGATCCCCACACCCTGCTGGTCAACATCCAGCACTCCGCCACCGGCAACGACAAGACCATCGCGATCACCAATCGCGCGGAATAATTGCAATCCCAGTGGCTGCCGGCACATCCTCGCCGGCTCCTGCGCGGCACCCCTCGGGGTGCCGCTTTTTTTTTGCACGCGCGCCGCCGGCGGGCGGCGCCGCGATTAAGCGCGGGTTAAGTTTCCAGCACCATGCTGCACCCAACCTGAATCGCGGAACCCGGCGATGGAGCAGATGCAGAGGGCAGCGCACCGCACCGCGCCGGCGTTCGAGCTGCTGCTGTGCGGGCCCGAACACCCCGCCCGCGCGCGCCTCGAGCGCTATATCGCGCTGCGCTACGCGCGCCGCCACGGCGCCCGCATCGAGCGCTTTGCGCCCTGGCTGCTGGCCGTCCTCGCCGACGGGAAACCGGGCGCGGCGCTGGGGCTGCGCTGTCCCGGCACACAGTCGCTGGCGCTGGAAGCCTATCTGGATCGCCCGCTGGAAGTGCTGCTCGCCGAGCGCCTGCAGCGGCCGGTGATCCGTCCGCAGCTCATCGAAATCGCCAATCTGGCGGCTTCCGACCGCGCCGCGCGGCGCCTCCTGTTCGCCGCGCTGGTGACCCTGCTGATGCGCACCGGGCACCGCTGGCTGGCCTGTACCGCCACCGCCCGGGTGCGCTGCCTGATCCAGGCCATGGGCCTGCCCCTGGTCACACTGGCGGCCGCCGACGCCAGTCGGGTCGGTGCGGAGCTGGCGCGCTGGGGAACCTACTACGGCTGCGGTCCCGAGGTGGTGGCGGGGGAAATCGCCGTCGCCGGCGCGGCCATCGCCGCCCGCACCGAGCTGGGCCCGACGCTGGCACTGCTGCGGCCGGCGCTCGAGCGCGCGGCAAGCCTGCTGCGATGAACGTCGCGCCCCTGCAAACCCTTTGGCGTGCACTGCAACGGGCGGCCCGCGCCGAACCCCACCGGCCGCTGCTGTGTCAGGGGGAGCGCCAGCTCACCGCGGCCGGGCTGCTCGCCGCCGCCGAGCGCACCGCCACGGCGCTGGCGAGCGCCGGTGTGCGGGTGCTGGCACTGGCCGCCGAGGATGGCCCGGACTGGGTAGTGATCGATCTCGCCTGTGCCTTGGCGGGAGTGGTCGCGGTGCCCGTGCCACCGTTTTTTTCGGCGCGGCAGATCGCCCACCTGCTGGACGCGGCCGCAGTGGACGCCATTGCCGGCCGGCTCCAGGCGGCCGGGCCGGCCCCGGCGTTTCGCCCCACGGCAATGCTGTTGCCCGGCATCGAACTGGCCCGCCGCCCGTCGCCGCCGCCCGCCGGAATGCCGTCGGGCACCGCCAAGATCACTTTCACTTCAGGCTCCACCGGAACGCCCAAGGGGGTCTGCCTGGGTCTGGAACAGCAGTTGCGGGTCGCCGCAGCCGTCGCCACCGCCGTGGCCAGCGCCGGGATCCGCCACCTGTGCGCGCTGCCGCTGGCGACGCTGCTGGAGAACGTCGCCGGCGTCTACGGCGCGCTGCTCGCCGGCGGCAGCGCGCACTTCGACCAGCCGCCGCGCGGCCAGCCGTTCGGCATCGCCCCGGTGCGCTTGCCCGAGGCAATCGCGCGCCACCGGCCGCAGAGCCTCATCCTGGTGCCCGAACTGCTGTGCGGCCTGGTCGCCGCCGCGCGCGCCGGCTGGACGCCGCCCGACTCGCTGCGCTTCGTCGCCGTCGGCGGCGGCCGGGTGGCGCCGCGGCTGATTGCCGCCGCGCGCGCGTGCGGGCTGCCGGTGTACGAGGGCTACGGGCTCTCGGAATGCGGCTCGGTGGTCAGTCTCAACACCCCGGCCGCCGACTGCCTGGGCAGCGCCGGCCGGCCGCTGGGCCACGTCCAGGTGGCGGCCCGCGACGGCGAACTGGTGGTGTCGGGCAATGCCTTTCTCGGCTATTTGCACGACCCCGCGAGCTGGGGGCAGACCGAGGTCGCGAGCGGCGATCTGGGCCGGCTCGATGCGCAGGGATACCTCCACGTCGAGGGCCGGCGCGACCACCTGATCGTTACCAGCCAGGGGCGCAACATCGCGCCCGAGTGGCTCGAAAGCGAACTGCTGGCCGGCGATCTCCTGCGCCACGCGCTGGTGGGCGGCGACGGCCGCCCGCACTGCGTGGCACTGCTGTGGCCGAGCGCTCCGGAGGTCGCCGACGCGGCGCTGGCGCAGCATGTCGCGCGCATCAACGCCGGCCTGCCCGCTTACGCCCGCATCGGAGCCTGGCACCGGCCGACCGAACCCCTGACCCCGGCGAGCGGTCTGATCACCGGCAACGGCCGGCTGCGCCGCGCGGCGGTGGCGGCGCACTTTGCCGATCTGATCGCTTCCCTCTACCCGCCGGCGGAGGCCGCTTCATGAGCTTTTATCGACGCCTGCAACGCGACACCGAGACTGAGCGCCAATGGCTGCTGGCGGCGCCCATCCTCGGCCGCTGCCTCGCCGGCACGGTGACGCGCGAGCAATACCGCGGCTTCCTCGCCCAGGCCTACCACCATGTCCGCCACACGGTGCCCTTGCTGATGGCGGTGGGCAGCCGCCTCGAGCCCGAACGCGAATGGCTGCGCCGCGCGGTGGCCGATTACATTGCCGAGGAATATGGCCACGAAGCCTGGATACTGGCCGACCTCACCGCCGCCGGCGGCGACCCCGATGCGGTGCGCCACGCCCGCCCGCTGCCGGCCACCGAGCTGCTGGTCGCCTACGCCTACGACACCGTGCAGCGCGGCGATCCCATCGGCTTCTTCGGCATGGTGCAGGTGCTGGAAGGCACCAGCGTCACCCTCGCCACCCGCGCCGCCGACGCCCTACAGCGGACGCTGGATCTGCCCGACACCGCCTTTACCTACCTGCGCTCCCACGGCGACCTCGACCAGGGCCACGTCGCCTTTTTCCAGACCCTGATGGATCGGGTCGTGGCCGCCGCCGAACAGGAGACGATCTGCCACGCCGCGCGCATGTTCTACCGCCTCTACGGCGCCCTGTTTCGCAGTCTCGACGATTCTGAGGTGACGCCATGGAACTGAGTGGAAAGACCGCAGTGCTCACCGGCGCCAGCGGCGGCATCGGCACCGCCTTGGCTCGCGCCCTGGCTGGCGCCGGGGTCGAACTGATACTCGCGGGGCGCGACGCCACACGTCTGGCGGCGCTGCGCCGCGAACTGGGCGAGCGCCATCGCGTGGCGGTCGCCGATCTCGCCACCGGCGCCGGCCGCGCCGCGGTGATCAAAGCCTGCACGGCACTGCCGCACGGCCTGGACCTGCTGATCAACAATGCCGGCGTCGGCGCCTTCGGCCTGTTCGAGGATGCCGAGGCCGCGGACCTAGAACGCCTGCTGGCGATCAACCTGACCGCCCCGGTGCTGCTCACCCACGCGCTGCTGCCGCTGCTGCGGCGCGCCCCGGAAGCCGCGGTGGTCAATGTCGGCTCCGCGTTCGGTGCCCTGGGCCATCCCGGGTTCACCGCTTACTGCGCCAGCAAGTTCGGCCTGCGCGGTTTCACGGAAGCCCTGGCGCGGGAACTCGCCGACGGCAAAATCCGTGTACTCTATTTGGCCCCGCGGGCGACCGCCACGGCGATGAACGACAGCCGCGTCGAAGCACTCAACACCGCGCTGGGCCATGCGGTGGACCCTCCCGAG
Source organism: Pseudomonadales bacterium (assembly GCA_020847115.1). Lineage (GTDB taxonomy): Bacteria > Pseudomonadota > Gammaproteobacteria > Pseudomonadales > Porticoccaceae > JAGPUQ01. The sequence goes on from JADLCO010000168.1 coordinate 19,868, forward strand.
GCGGTGGCCGATGGCCTGCTGCGGCTGTTGCGCGGCCGCCGCCGGCGTCTCGGATTGGGCCGCCCGGAGGCGCTGTTTGCCAGGCTCAACGCCCTGGTGCCGGGCGCGCTCGACGCCGGCCTTGCGCGCCAGCTACCGCTGATTCGCCGTTTCGCCCGATCCTGACCGGAGTCCCGCCATGCACAAATTCCTCCGCCATCCGCTATCGATTCCCTTGCTCTGCCTGAGCCTGCTGCTGGGCACGGGGCCCGCCCGGGCCCAGGACGCCTGCGCCGCCGCCATCCAGGATCTGCAGCAGCGCTGGGCCGTGGCCAACTACGAAATGCGCGGCAAGCCGCGCCTCACTGCGCTGCAGACGCTGACCCAGGAAGCCGAACGCCTCACTGCAGCCTACCCGGAGCGCGCCGAGGCCTGGATCTGGTCGGGCATTATCCGCTCGACCATGGCCGGCGCCGAGGGCGGCCTACATGCGCTCGGCGCCGCCAAGGCGGCCCGCGCCGATCTGGAGCGGGCGCTGGCACTCGACCCCAACGCCATGAATGGATCGGCGTACACCAGTCTGGGCGCGCTCTATTACAAGGTGCCCAGCTGGCCGGTGGGCTTCGGCGACAAGGAAAAGGCCGAGCAGATGCTGCGCCGCGCCCTGGAGATCAACCCCGAGGGCATCGACAGCAATTTTTTCTATGGCGATTTCCTCCTCGAGCAGGGCCATCGCCGCATGGCCCGCGAATACTTGCTGCGCGCTCAGCAGGCGCCGCCGCGCCCCGATCGGCCGCTCGCCGACAGCGGCCGCCAGCGTGAGATCGCCAAGCTACTGGAACGCGCCACCTCCTCCTGAACCGGAGACCGCCGCACTGCGCCTGCTGCTGATTGAAGATAACCAGTCCCTGGCGGCGGGCCTTGCCCAGGCCCTGCGCGAGAAGGGCTTTGCCGTCAACCACGTGACCCGCGGCGACCATGGGCTGCACGCGATCCAGACCGACGCCCCGGATCTGGTGATCCTCGACCTCGGCCTGCCGGACATGGATGGCCTCGACGTGTTGCGCCGGCTGCGCGCCGGCAACCGCCGCCTGCCGGTGCTGGTCCTGACCGCGCGCGACACCATCAACGAAAAGGTGGCAGGGCTCGATCTCGGCGCCGACGACTATCTCGCCAAACCCTTCGACATGGACGAGCTGGAGGCAAGGCTGCGCGCCATGGGCCGGCGCCTGGGCAGTGCCACCACCAGCGTGCTGACGCTCGGCAACCTGAGCCTCGACATCGCCACCCGCGAACTCAGCGTCGACGGCCGGCCGGTGGAACTGTCGCGGCGCGAATACGCCCTGCTCAAGGCGCTGATGGAGCAACCCGGCCGGGTGCTGACCCGCGATACTCTGGAGGGCAAGCTCTACGCCTGGGGCGAAGAGGTGGCGAGCAATGCCCTCGAAGTCCACATCCACCACCTGCGGCGCAAGCTCGGTGGCGACTGCATTCGCACCGTGCGCGGGGTCGGCTACAGCCTGCGCCAGTCGTGAGATCGATCCGCTCCTTCCTGGTCATCGCGGTCCTCTCGGCGATCACCCTGACCAGCTTCGTCGCTGCCCTCTACGGCTATCGGGCCAGCGTCAAGTCCGCGCAGACCCTGTTCGACGCCCAGCTCTCGGATACCGCGAGTCTGATCGCCGCCCTGCTCGCCACCCAGCCGCCGCGCACCGCGCAGGGGTTCGGACCGGGGTTTGCCCCCAGCGCCGGGCAGGCAGTGTTCCAGGTGTGGGACGGCGACCAGAGGCTGATGCTGCACTCATCGGATGCGCCGGATACGCCCATGGCGCCGTTGACCTCGGGCTTTCACGACCGCAATTTCCTCGGCCAGCGGTGGCGGGTGCTGGTGCGCTATGCGCCCGCCAGCAGCCACTGGATTCAGGTAGCGCAGCGCGCCGACACCCGCTATCTGCTCGCCGATGGCGTGGTGATGGAATCGGTGCTGGCGGTGATGGTCAGCCTGCCGATCGCCGCGCTGTTCATCTGGCTGATCGTCGGCCACGGGCTGC
>JADLCO010000169.1 GCA_020847115.1 Pseudomonadales bacterium
GGGTTGACGAGCGGCTCGCCGTACAGGCTGAGCTTCAGCACCTTCAGTTGCGGTCCCGGCCAGGCGCGCAGCTGCGCGACGACGCGCTCGAAGCGGGCCAGCGGCATGTTCAGCCGGTTGCGCGTGAAGTAGGACTCCTGGCGCAGGCTCTGGAAGCACTGGACGCACTTGAAATTGCACAGGCTGGACGGCTCGATCAGTACCGTGAACGGCTTGCACAACGGCAGCACCTCCATGAGGTTCTGCCGATTGGTGGATTTCAGTGCCGTGTATTTCAGCATGGCTGCCTCAGGAGACAAAATCGTCCTTGCCGAAGGCCTGCGACCAGTGCAGCGGCAGCGGCTTGCCGTAGAACTTCGTCATGTAGGTGTTGATGAAATCGCGGTCCTCGCCCGAGAGGCAGAGCCGGCTGTACTTGCGGAAGCACTTGATGCTCTGCCCGCGGGCGATGATGGCGGCGAGGCTCTCCTCGAAGATGTTGCCGAGCGAGATGTGGATGAAGACGCACGGCAGCACATCGCCGTACTGCGTGATGTGCAGCGTCGAATCGACACAGCCGCAGCCCTTGTCCAGGCCGTAGGAGCAGAAGGTGTCCCGGTGCAGGACGGGGTACTTGTCATGCGCCTGGCGGATGAACTCGGCGTCGTCCTCGGTGATGAGGACCTCGTGCTTTCCCTCCCAGGCGCCGGTGGCGCGGGCCACGAGGACGTCGACGGTGAAACCGTGCTGCATGGCGAACTTCGCCATCTGCTCGAGGCGGTCGGTCTGGCAGTTCTGGTGCGACACCACGGTCTGAATGACCACGCTCAGCCCCGCCTCCTTGGCGCGCAGCATGGCGTCGATGGCCTTCTGGTAGGCGCCGTCGCTGCGGCGGTTCGCATTGTGCACGGTGGGGTCGTAGTCATCGAGGCTGATCTTGACCTTGTCCAGGCCGAGGGCCTTCAGATGCCGTGCCTTGTCGGCCGTCAGGTAATGGCCGTTGGTGCTCATGGTCAGGTGGAACTTGTCCGGCTGCAGGGCGGCCATCACCTCGTCGAGATCCGGGAAGATCAGGGGTTCGCCGCCGGAGAGGCAGAACTGGCAGAGGCCCATGGCGTGCGCCTCATCGCTGATCCGCTTCAGGTCGGCGGGGGTCAGCTTGCGCGCCTTCTTCTCGAAACGTGCCGCGGTGCAGTGCTGGCATTTCAGGTTGCACGCGTAGCTGTAGGCGATGTCGATGATGGGCGTCGCCACCCCCTGCGTGTGGCGGTCCGCGATCTGGCGGATCTTCTCCCAGACCTGGGGCTTCTCGCGAATGAGTTTCTGCCGCTTCGCCTGTTCCAGTTCTTTCTCGGTAAATTGGTCGGCCATGGTCCCTCTCCTGGCACATCAAAGGGTTGCGTAACACACGGTTTCGAGCTCAATACGGGTGTGATGGCGCAGGTAGATCTTGTATTCCGGAACCAATGATTTGATGAAGAGCGGAAGCTCCCACAGATGCCGGAAGTCGTGGTAGACGCACACCGCCAGCTTTGGCTTTTGCGTCTGAATGATCCTGCGGGCGCCGCGCAGCGCGTTGGGCTCCGCGCCCTCGATGTCCATCTTTATGAGCGTCACTTTCTCTCCCTTAAGCACATCGTCCAATGGTACCACATGCCCACGACCTTCACCGACCGCACCCACCTTGCTATCCGCCCCCCCGATACTGTAGGTGATATCGCATTCAATGTCCCAAATGCCAAGGTTGAATATCCTGATTCTGTCCTTTTCCGGCATTCGTTGTATTGTCTTTTCCAGACGACGATAATTGATGGCGTCTACCTCGAAGGAGAAAATCCGGTCAAACCTGCCTCCCGTGCGTCTCACAAAGTCCAGAAGCGTATCGCCATCAAAGGCGCCGATGTCTACCAACGCTTCGTGATCCGACAGGGTGATGATGTCCGGCGGGAAGTATTGGTGTCTCTCGCAGACGTCGGACATGATACGCACACTCTTCTCCCTGCTCAATACGCGACTAACGATTGCATCAAAAACAAAGCGGGACTTGGCATCTGCCAACAAGGCATGGGTCGCACACAGATTGGTTGTGATCTCGTTCGTGGAATGATGGGCCAGGAATGCGGCGGCATCAAGATCGTACTTGTAGATCAGGTTGACGGACGGAAACCCGCGTCCGAGCAGGAAATCATACACGGGCCCGAACTCCCCAATTGTAACGAACACCGCACACTTATCCTTGATTGCGGTCAGTTCATCGGGCGAGATGCATCTCGCCCCGCAGAAAACCTTTCCCCACTTGCCGCTGTCGCTATCGCAGCAGTAGTCAATCCTGCGACCGATCCGCGCATTCCAGGTCGCCACGATATTGCTCAAGATGGTGCCGCACCCGTAGAACACCACGTACTGATATTGCCGGGTCAGCTCCTTCACCTCCTGGCGATAGTCCCGGCTCTGAGCGAGCAGGGCGGCGATGTGGGCACGCCTGGACGCGGCGCTGGCGGCGGGCACTTCGTTCATGGCGGCAATGACCCCTGTCTGGCGGTGTCTAGTCTTCCGGCAGTGGCGGCACGAGCATGTTGGCGCGGAACTCGTCGCGGTCAAGGAACGGCCACATGTCCTCCAGCGGCTTGGAGACCATGCTGCCGTCCGGACGCTGGGCGGCGGTGACCCGCGGGGCGCGCACTTCGTCCGGCAGCGTCAGCACGTTACAGACCAGCGGACCGGGAGCGGCCAGCAGCGCCGGGAGCTTGGCCCGCGCCTCCTCGACCGTGGCGATCTGTGCGGAGGCGATGCCGTAGGCGGTCGCCAGCTTGGTGAC
>JADLCO010000170.1 GCA_020847115.1 Pseudomonadales bacterium
CCGCGAACGGGCCAGCCACAGATTCTCTGCGTTGAAACTGTAGACAGGACGCAGGTCCGGGCGCTCGCCGGCAGCCTCGATGCGGCGAGTGAGGTTGTCGAGGATCAGTGGCTCGGATTGTGGGGTTTCGTAGTACGCCAGCACCATGTGCGCCTGGCTCAGCCAGGACACCTTGACGTAGGTGATGCGCAGTTTTTCGGGCGCCACGCCCATGGCTTTCAAGGTGAAGTATTTGGCGATGGCAAAGTCCTCGCAGTCGCCGGCATCGCGGGTCAGGAACTCCTCGGGAGTCGCCCAGTAATCGGCCGTTTGCCAGAGCTCGCGGTCGTCGACGAAACTGGCGCCGTTGAAAAAATCGTTTACCGCCGCGAGTCGTTCCGGTTCCGTCGTGTTTTTCCCTGCCTGAATCAGCGCGTGCCAGTGTTGCAGCCGCCGCGCCGCGGTCGCCGCATCGGTGGTCTCGGACCCGACCGGCCCCCCGTACGCCGCGACCACGCCGAGCAAGAGGCAAACGAGCCCCCACGCCCGCTGGCGAAGTGTGGCGGAGGCGAAGCGGCCGGCGCCGGCGCGAGGGTTGGCCCGTTCCATGGTCGGATGCTAGCACCCGATCGTTTCGGGGGTTGCCCAGGCGCGGACAGAACTGTGATGCCGGGCGCATTTGGCAGCATTCCGGCGATTCGTTAGACTGGGCCGGGCCCAGCGAACGGTAACCACGTGACCCTGTTTCGTCAGTTGCTGTTGGCAGTCATGGCGTTGATGTTGCTGCTGTACGGCGTCAATGGGGCGCTCAGCCTCTCCAGTACCAGAGCCTTGGTCGACGATCAGATGGCGGTCCACGCCGCCGATGCGGCTACCGCCCTTGCCGTCGCAGTTTCCCAGGGCGGCGCCGGGCAGGATCCCGCGCTGCTCGAAGCCCTGTTCAACGCGCTTTCCGACAGCGGTTATTATCAGCGAGTCGAATGGATCGGCGACGATGGCAAGAGCCGGTTGCTGCGGGAATTCGCCGTCGCTGCGCCGGAAGTCCCCGGCTGGTTCGTGCGCTTGATACAGCTGCCGGATCACGTCGGCCGGGCAGAGGTGATGGCAGGTTGGAACCGCGCCGGTGAGGTGGTGGTGGTCAGCCATCCCGGGCAAGCGTATCGGCAGCTGTGGACCTTGGCCGGCCGACAACTGTTCTGGTTCACCCTGGCGACGGCGTTGTTCTGCGCTGTGGGATTCCTCGCCCTGCGCCAGCTGCTGGCGCCGCTGGGACGGGTCGTGGCGCAGGCCGATGCGATCCGCGAGCGTCGGTTCGTGGTTCAGGAGCGGTTGCCGCGCGCCCGTGAATTGCGCTCGCTGGTGGAGGCGATGAACCGCATGGTGGTCCGCCTCGAGCAGCTGTTTTCGGGCCAGGCCGAGCTGATCGCCGAGCTGCGCCAGGCGGCCGCGTCGGACGCGGTGACCGGACTTGCCAATCGCGCCGATTTCGATGCTCGGCTGCAAGCCCTGGTGGCCGACGGCGGTGGTGCGCGCCAGGGCATGGTGGCGATCCTGGCGTTGGACGGCCTGGCGCGGGTCAACGACCGTTATGGCCGCGGCGAGGGCAACGGCTTGTTGCGTGCGCTCGGCGCGGAGCTGCGCGCCGCCCTGGAGCCCTATCCGGAAGCCCTGCTCGCCCGGCGCCAAGGCGCCGAGTTCGCGGTTTTCGTCGCCGAGGTGACGGCTGCCGAGGCCGATGCGCTGGCAGCGGACTTGGTGCGCAGGGCCGCCGCAGTTCCCTTTGCCCATCGCGCAGACTTGCCGCTGCGCCTGCGCCTTGGCTATACCCTGGGTGACGCAGTGGGTCACGGGGCGAATCTGCTCGAACAGGCGGGTCGTGCTCTGGCGCAGATCACTGCGGCCGCGGCGCCCAATTGGTGTCGTTACGACGCCGTCGAGGAAGGTGCCCCGCCGCTGGTATCGCGCACCGGTACGGATTGGGCGTGCATCATTCAGCGCCTGCTGGACCAGCGTGGGCTGCAGTTGCTCTGTCAGCCGACGGTGGCGGTGCCCGGACGCGAGCCGATCGGCTGCGAGCTGTATTCGCGCATGGCGGCGCCGATCGCGGATGCCGCGTCCGGCCCCGCCGCGCTGCTGCCGATGGTGGAGCGGGTCGGGCAGGCCGCTGCCTACGACCGCCTGGTGTTGGAGCTGCTGAGCGCACGGCCGCCGGACTACCCCCGCTGGACCGTCAATGTCAGCCTGCAGTCGCTGCGCAGCTCAGACTGGCTCCGGTGGCTGGAGGAGTTCCTGGGCGAGCATCGGGCGGTGGCGGAGCGCCTGGTGTTCGAACTGCCCGAGCGCGCGTTCATCGCGTTCCCGGAGCTGGTGTCGGAATTTCAGCGTCGGGTCGCCCGGCATGGCTGTGGGCTGGGGGTCGATCATTTCGGCCTCGAGACGTCGAATTTCGCGTATCTGGGCAGTCTGCCGCTGGCCCATGTCAAATTGCACCGCAGCCTGGCTCAGGATCTCCACCGGCGGCGCGACGGTCAGTTCTATGTGAAATCCCTGGCGCAGCTGGTCCACAGCCGCGAAATCGCGCTCATCGTCGAGGGCATCGAAACCGAGGCAGACTGGGCGGCGCTGGCGAGCCTGAACGCCGATGGCGCCCAGGGGTTCTTCCTCGGGCGCCCCCAGCCGCTGGGCTGAGCGCCGCGGCGCGGCGTTTATAATCCGCGCCCCAGTCCGGTTTGAGCCCCCATGACCGTTCGCACTCGCATCGCGCCGTCCCCCACCGGCGACCCCCACGTCGGCACCGCCTATGTGGCGCTGTTCAACTATTGTTTCGCGCGCAAGCACGGCGGCCACTTCATCCTGCGCATCGAGGACACCGATCGCGCGCGCAGCACCCGCGCTTCCGAGCTCATGATCCTGGAGGCACTGCGCTGGCTCGGTTTGCAGTGGGACGAGGGCCCCGACGTCGGCGGCCCCCGCGGTCCCTATCGCCAGAGCGAGCGGGGCGATATCTATCGGGATTACGCGCAGCAGCTGCTGGCTCAGGGCGACGCCTTCCGCTGCTTCGCCACCGCGGACGAACTGGATGCGATGCGCCGGGCCCAGATCGCCCGCGGCGAGACGCCCAGGTACGACGGGCGCGGACTACTGCTGTCGGCCGCGGAGGCCGAAGCGCGCGCCGCGCGCGGCGAGCCGCACGTGATCCGCATGAAGGTTCCGGCGGAAGGGGTTTGCCGGATTTCCGACCGGCTGCGCGGAGAGATCGAAATCCCTTGGGCACAGGTGGACATGCAGGTCCTGCTCAAGGCCGATGGCATGCCCACCTATCATCTGGCCAACGTGGTCGACGACCACTTGATGGGCATCACCCACGTCATTCGCGGCGAGGAATGGATCAGTTCGGCGCCCAAACACCAGCTCCTCTACCGCTACTTCGGCTGGGCGATGCCGGAGCTGTGCCACCTGCCGCTGCTGCGCAATCCCGACCACAGCAAGCTAAGCAAGCGCAAGAACCCCACCAGCATCAACTACTATCGCGACATGGGCTATCTCCCCGAGGCCCTGCTCAATTACCTGGGCAGAATGGGCTGGTCGATGCCGGACGAGCGGGAGAAGTTCAGCCTCGCGGAGATGCTCGCCGCTTTCGATCTCGACCGGGTGCGGCCGGGCGGGCCGGTGTTCGACGTGGAGAAGCTCGACTGGCTGAACGGACGCTGGATTCGCGAGGATCTCGACGAGCGCGCCTTCGCCGATCGGGTGGCGGCCTGGGCGTTCAACCGCGAGCGCCTGGCGCCCGCGATTCCGCTGATCAAGGACCGCATCGAAAAATTCACCGACATCGTGCCGCTGGCCGGGTTTTTGTTGGCCGGAATGCCAGCCCTGGCCGACGGCGCGTTCGCCCACAAGCACCTCGATCGCGACGACTGCGTGCGCATCCTGCAGTTCACCAGCTGGCGCCTGGATGCCCTGGCGGACTGGCGGCGCGATCCGCTGTTCGCTGCGCTCAGCGAACTGGCGGTGGCGCTCGGCTACAAGCTGCGCGACTTCACGGCGCCGCTGTATGTGGCCATCGCGGGCACTCCAGCGGCGCCGCCGCTGTTCGACGCCATGGTGGTGCTGGGGCCGGACCTGGTGCGGGCGCGGCTGCGCCACGCCCTTGCGCACCTGGGCGGTGCCTCGAAAAAGCAGGCCAAGCAGTGGCAGAAGGAGCTCGCCGAACTGACCGCGCCCGAGGCCGGCGAGGAATGACCCAGGGAAGTTGACACCCGTCGACCGGCATCCCTAGAATGCCGCTCCTCGCGCGGGTCGACTGCGCCGCGCAGACGGGGCTATAGCTCAGCTGGGAGAGCGCTACAATGGCATTGTAGAGGTCGGCGGTTCGATCCCGCCTAGCTCCACCAAACCCAAGCGCTGCCGGTTCCGGTGGCGCTTTTTGGTTTATGGCCAGGGTTTCGGCTGTCCTTCGGCCAGCCCGGGCCGCCTCGCTTGTACCCCACACGGGCGGCGGCTACCATCTCCGATTTCGCGGAGCTTCCATGATCTCAGGCAGCATCGTCGCCTTGGTCACGCCCATGTCGCCGGGCTCGGAGGCGGTGGACTACCCGGCGCTGGGCCGGCTGGTGGAGTGGCACATAGCCCAGGGCACTGCGGCCGTGGTGGCGGTGGGAACCACCGGGGAATCCCCGACCCTGGCAGTGGACGAACATCTGCAGGTCATCGCTTTCTGCGTGCGCCAGGCCGCGGGCCGGATTCCGGTGATCGCCGGTACCGGGGCCAACAGTACCGCCGAGGCGGTCGAACTGACCAGGGGCGCCAAGCAGGCCGGCGCGGATGCCTGTCTGCTGGTGACGCCGTACTACAACAAACCCACCCAGCAGGGCCTCTATCTCCACCACAGGTCCGTCGCGGAAGCGGTGGACATCCCCCAGATTCTCTACAACGTCCCGTCACGCACCGCGTGCGACATGCGGACGGAAACCGTGTTGCGGCTGGCCGAAGTACCCAATATCGTGGGCATCAAGGAGGCTACCGGGGATTTGGCCCGGGCCCGCGATCTGATCGCCGCGGCCCCGCCGGATTTTGCGATCTATTCCGGCGACGATGCGACCGCGATGGAGTTGATGTTGCTCGGGGGGCATGGCAACGTGTCGGTGACCGGCAACGTGGCGCCTCGCCTGATGGCCGCGATGTGCGCCGCCGCCCTGCGCGGCGAGCGCGAGCAGGCCGCGCTGTGCGATCGGCGTTTACAACCCCTACACAGGGCGCTGTTTCTGGAGTCCAACCCGATACCGGTGAAATGGGCGCTGGCGCGCATGGGGCGGATTGCCGACACCATTCGTTTGCCGCTCACCCCGCTGTCGCCTGATTTCCATCAATCCGTGCGCGCGGCGATGGCGGTTGCCGGGATATTCGAGAACCAAGTCGAAGAGATCGGGTCCTAGGGCGGAATCGGTTGGGAGATGAGTTGATGAAGAGAATCGTGGTGATGGCGCTGCTCGCGCCGGCGCTCGCTGGTTGTGGCATGTTTGCCGGCGATGGCATGTTTCGCGATCGCAGCAGGGATTATCTGACTGCCCGCGAATATCCGCCGATCCGCGTGCCCGAGGGGTTGGATGATCAGGCGTTGGGGCAACTTTATGCCATCCCCCCGGTGACCGAACCCTTGGTCGCCGAGGAGACGGGCGCTTTGCCGCCACCCCAGCCGCTCGGTACCTCGCTGCTCGAAGAGGACATCAAGGTCCAGTCGCTGGGCGATCGGCGCTGGGTGTGGATCAATCGCAGCCCCGCAGAAGTATGGCCGCGGGTACGCAATCTGCTCAACGCCAACAACATGGTGGCCGATCGCTCAGACGCGGCGGCAGGCGTGATCGAGACCGCCTGGATCGAATTTGCGGATGAGCCGGGTGCTCAGCACCGCTATCGGTTGCGCATCGAGCAGGGCATGCAGCCGGATACCGCCGAAATCGGCGTGGAGCATGCCGTCGCTCCCCGCAGCGGCGACAGCGAGGAGTGGAGTGCGGTCGCCACCGGTGATCGCCGCGCCCTGGACATGATCGATTTCATCGCCAGCGGACTGGCCGGCGGCGATGCGGCGGGTTCGGTCTCCCTGCTCGCCCAATCGATCGGCGGTGGCGCCAAGGTCGAGATGGTGGCGGCCTTCGATGTGTCCCCATACCTGCTCATCAAGCTGGGTTACGATCGATCCTGGGCATCGGTCGCCTATTCGGTGAGCCGCGAGGAGTTCCAGGTGGTGGATCAGGATCAGAGCCGGGGGCTGTTCTACGTCAATCTGAAAAAGGAGCTCGAACAGGACCGGCCGGGGTTTTTCGCCCGCATGCTGGGAGCGGGTGACGAGGCGGAAAATGCAGCCGCAGCGGCTCGCTACCGCATCGCGCTGGAGAAGACCCAGCAGGGCGTGGTGGTCCGGGTGGAAAGCGAGACCGGAGATCTGGATCGGGCGCGTCAACTCGATGTGTTGAACCGGATTCGCGCCAACCTCGCGTGATGCGGTGGCATGCGGATCGCCTCCCTGGGTAGCGGCAGCCGCGGCAACGGTACCCTGGTGGCGGGCCCGGATGGCTGCGTGCTGGTGGATTGCGGCTTTTCGGTGCGCGAAGCCGAACGCCGCCTGGCGGAGCTGGGTATCGGGCCCGACGATCTTGCGGCAATCCTGGTGACTCATGAACACAGCGATCACCTGAGCGGGGTGTTGCCGCTTGCCCGCCAGTACGGCATCCCGGTGTTCATGACCGCCGGCACCGCGCGCGCCGCGCAGCCGAATCCCGCGGACTCGGTCCACCTCATCGGCAGTGGCGAACGGGTCGCGGTCGCCGGTTTGCAGGTCGAGGCCGTGGCGGTACCCCATGATGCGCGGGAGCCGGTGCAGTACATTTTTGCAGCCGCGGCACTCCGCTTCGGGGTGCTCACCGACTTGGGCAGCGTGACCCCCCACGTCGTGGATCGCTACCGCCACTGCGACGCGCTGCTGATCGAGGCCAATCACGATCGCGACCTGCTCGCCGCCGGTCCCTACCCACCCGTGCTCAAGCGCCGCGTGGGCGGGGCTTGGGGCCATCTCAGCAACTGCCAGGCGGCGCAGCTGTTGCGCATGCTGGGCGAAGGCCCGCTGCGGACCCTGGTGGTCGGGCACGTCAGCCAGCAGAACAATAGCCCGGCGCACGTTCAGGCGGCACTGGCCGCGGTCACCGCGCAGCTGGACCACACCTACTATGCCGACCAGTACACCGGGCTCGGCTGGCTTTCCCTGACCTGACTTTCCGCTGAAGGTAGCCCTCCATGGAAAAACGAGCAGCGCTGTATACCGGCAAGGCCAAGTCCGTCTACAGCACGGACGATCCCGACCTGCTGGTGCTGGTGTTCCGCGACGACACCTCGGCGTTCGACGGGAAGAAGCGCCAGCAACTCGAACGCAAAGGGCGCGTGAACAACAGGTTCAACGCCTTTGTGATGGAAAAGCTGGCCGCGGCAGGCGTGCCGACCCACTTCGAGCGCTTGCTCGACGCCCATGAGAGCCTGGTCAAGCGGCTGCAGATGCTCCCGCTGGAATGCGTGGTGCGCAACTATGCCGCCGGTTCCCTGTGCCGGCGCTATGGCGTCGAAGAAGGACTCAGGCTCTCGCCGCCCACCTTTGAGTTTTTCCTCAAGAGCGATCCCTTGGGCGATCCCATGGTGAACGAGTACCACATCCGCAGCCTAGGCTGGGCCGAGCCCTGGCAGGTGGAGCGCATGAAGGAGCTCAGCTTTCGCGTCAACGACATCCTGGCGCCGCTGTTCCAGGCCGCGGGGATGCTGCTGGTGGATTACAAGCTCGAATTCGGCCTGTTCAACGGCGAACTGCTCCTCGGCGACGAGATATCTCCGGATGGTTGCCGGGTGTGGGACGAGCGCACCCGGGAGAAGCTGGACAAAGACCGGTTTCGGCAGGATCTCGGTGCCGTGGTCGAGTCCTACGAACAGATCGGCAGTCGCTTGGGCGTGGCGTTCGACTGACGCTGTGCACCACCCGAGGTGGGGTGGCGATCCCCGCTCGAGTCTGGTGCAAATCGGATTTGCGGCATTGACAAAATGGTGCACCGGCCTTCAGCCCCGGTCATTTTCCACAGTTGGGGGCACGACTTGAAAGGCATTTTGGAAAAGCGACGCAACCCTTTGATTTTTATTTTTTGTTCATTTAACCAATTGATATTTATTGGGTTTTATTTTTGGCCAAAAAATAGCCATTCCGTGACAAGGCCGCACACAGCAAGGGGATTGGGGGAGTTTCCGGGGGTTACCAACAAAGTTATCCACAGAAGTTGTGAGTAAGCCAACCCGAAGATTCGGTTATTCCGCTGCTCGGCGACAATGGTCTGGGACCGTAGTTGCTACCCCCCGAGCTGTCAAGGCATTGGCATCCGAACAAAGGAGACCAGGATTCCCGCTCAGGTCTACGCGGACCAGCGAGGGCA
>JADLCO010000171.1 GCA_020847115.1 Pseudomonadales bacterium
CGGGAGTTCGATCCTCCTCCGGTCCACCATGTCAAGAAGGCCAGACTCTGCTCTGGCCTTTTTCATGCCCGCGAAACGCCAGCAGTGGCGGGGTTCCGCGGGCGGTGCGAATTTCGATGATCGCCGGTAGGCCCTGATTTTGCCCCACCGGCCACCCGAATTCCTCTCTTTTCTCTGTTTTTGTCTTGCCCGGTCAAGGGATAGCACCCTGTAACCATGCGGGTTTCCGGGCGGTGGTTTGCACCCCGCAACTCATAGCGCTCGGGTTTCGAACGCATTCTCACGGTCAACTGGCCAGCCTGCCGATCACGTCCCGCTGCGCATTCCAGTCATCCGGCAACGGGTTCTCCACGAAGAACAGCAACGACAGTCCGACCGGTTGCCGACCACGAACAATCTCCTCGACGATGTCCGGGGCCAGCCGAGCGAGCTTCAACATCTTCTGCATCCGCGCCAATCCGATCTTCTCGGCCTTGGCCAACTCGGTCATGTTCTTCACCCGGCCCGTATCCAGCATCTCCTGCCAGAAGAACGCCTTGGCCAGCGCTGCCATCATATTCTCATCGACGGACGTCGGCCGCCCAGGATTCAGCGGCGATGCTATCCGACCCGGCGTCGTCGGTTCGACCACCACCTTCCGCGCCGTGTGCCTGACGAATCGTACCGGGATGAACGTCGTCAGCTTGATGCCATCCTCCAGCCTGCTGGTGGTGGACTGCGCCTGCCCGATTTGCTCCATCCCTCTCATGCCATTTCCTCCAGCTCCCGCAGTTCGGCCCCGATGCTGTTCGGTGCCAGTTCCGCCATCAGTGCCGACCACCCGGCCGGCTGCCATTCGATATCGATGCCCTCGTCCCGAAGTTGCACCCTGGCAATCAGCAGCCGCACCAGCCGGTAACGCGCCTCCGGGAACATCTCGTTCCAGACCACCGACAGGTTGCGCATCGCCAGCACCACCGTTGGTTCCGATACCGTGGCATCCAATTTCTGGACCTCATCCCACACCGCTTGAATCATCTCCGGCGCCTGTAGTGCCGCCTTGACCTGTTCCAGCACCAGCGCCTCGATCTGCTCGGCGGGCACGATGCCGAAGGGATGGGTGCCGCGCCCGAACTTCTTGTCCGAGTAGGGCAGGTAGTAGCGATACCGCTTGCCGGATTTCTTCTTCGTGGCCGTCGGCAGCATCCGGTCGCCGTCCGGTGCGAACAGCAGTCCGCGCAGGATGGCCTCATTGTCGTGGCGGGTCATCGTCTGCGAGGCCCGCAGCCGGGCATCCTCGGCCAGCACCGCCTGCGCCTGCTCCCACAGCTCGGCATCGATGATGGGAGCGTGCTCGCCGGGATGATCCTTGCCCTTGTGCCGGATGACGCCGATGTACAAGGGATTCCTCAGCATCTTGTAGAGGTTCTGCTTGGTGATCGGCCGGCCAGGGCGGAATTTGCCTTCGGCGGTCGTCCAGGCCTTGGTGGTGATACTCCGCTGATTCAGTTCCCGGGCCAGCGCCGTGGTGGACTTCAGTTCCACAAACCGCCGCCAGATGCCGCGCACGATCTTGGCCTCGGCCTCGTTGACGACCAACTGGCGGTGGCTGACGTCGTAGCCGAGGGGCGGCGTTCCGCCCATCCACATCCCCTTGGCCTTGCTGGCGGCAATCTTGTCTCGAATCCGCTCGCCGGTGACCTCGCGCTCGAACTGGGCGAAGGAGAGCAAGATGTTCAGCATCAACCGCCCCATCGAGGTAGTGGTGTTGAACTGCTGGGTGACCGAGACGAAGGAAACCCCGTGGCGCTCGAAGACGTCGATCATCCGCGAGAAGTCGGTCAAGCTGCGCGTTAGGCGATCGATCTTGTACACCACGACGATGTCGATCTTGCCGGCATCGATGTCGGCGAGCAGGCGCTTGAGTGCCGGGCGATCCATATTGCCGCCGGAGAAACCGCCATCGTCGTAATCATCGACCACCGGAATCCAGCCCTCGGTACGCTGGCTGGCGATGAAGGCCTGCCCTGCCTCGCGCTGCGCATCGATGGAATTGAAGGACTGGTCGAGGCGCTCGTCGGTGGAGACGCGGCAATAGACGGCGCAGCGCTTGCGGGTGATGGGCGCCTTCATTTATTGCCCCCTTTTTGCTTGACGCCAAAGAACGCAGGCCCCGACCAATTGACGCCGGTGATGTGCCGCGCCACCGCCGAAAGGCTCTTGAACACCTTGCCGTTCAGATCGTAGAAGCCTTCCGGCGTGACCGTGACGCGGTACTCGTTGGATTCGTACTCACGCAGTAGGACGGTGCCGGGCATCATATGCACCTCCGACCGGCGCTTGCCGAACGCCGACTGCGATTCACCGAGGCGCACCAGCCGCCGCCGGATATCCGGATCAACGCCACCGTGGGCGGCCTCCTGAATCTTGTAGGCGACCCGGGAGGCGACGTAGTCGCGGTTCCAGGTTCCGGGCCGGCGTGGGAAGTGGGTGTCCCACAATGCCCATAGGTCTTTCATCGGCATCGTGGGCAGTGCCGCCAACTGGGCGGCCACAGAGGTTGATCGAGTCATCGCAAACTCCAGGTGATAAGGGAGTTGTATGAAGGCGCTGTGCCGGGCAGAAGCCAAGTCAAACCGCGCTCTGTTCGGGGTCATCGGCTTGCCCTGTCGCAATATCGAAGCGCTCGCCCAGCAAGGTCTGCTGTCGCCCGGTGCGCTTGTCCTGCACGCCCAGGATGTACACCTCGCCGTTCCAGACGCCGCAGGCCACGTCAGTATCGTCTGCGTCGGCGGGCAGCAACCAGCCAGTAATGCCATCGGGCAGCGCCAGCAAGCCCTCCGGGCGGTGGATGGGCCAGCGCATCGCCTCCTGATGCCGGTCGGCAAACTTCAAGATTTGCGGCGGCACGTCGGGGAAGTTCTCCTGGCTGAGGATGGGAATCCAGGCGAGCAACTGCCCGCTGGCGAGCCAGCCCTGCACGCGCTGCTCGACTTCCGGGTTGTAGTGGGTCAGCCGTTGGCTGGCGATAGGGGTGGTGCCGTTGTTGATCGTCGTGGTGTTCATCTGATTTCCTTCAATGTTGGTAACCGGGGGATGCTGGGGGTGGTAACTGGTAACCCTGGTAACCTCGTTTCGTGGTCTGTCGGTAGCGGATCAGCGGGCTCGCGCCCCCCGCATGGCATTGCGGCGAGGAAGGACCCGTCGAATCATCTGGCGCTGCAGCTTGTTGAATTGCTTCATCTGCTGCTTGGCCGACTTACGCATGATTCGGGTCAGACGGATGCCGGCGACGATCAGCCGCCATTGCCAGGGCACGTGTCCCACGATGCGTCGTGGCCGACGACTCATCATCGGCGCGGTTGCTCTGGCAGTCGGCCCACCATCCCATTCATCGACCTTGACCGTCACCATCGTCACGGCCTGCTCGATGGTGGGCGAAGGCCGGTGCATTGGCATCGGCGGCAGCATCTCGGCGAGCAACTGCTCCCGCTGTACCGGCGGCAGTTGCCGCAGCACCGTTTCTGCCTGCTTTATCTGCAACTTCGCCTGGGCAAACGGATCGGTTGCATCAAATCGGGTGGAAGGAATTTCCATCACCATACCCCTCACGCCACATCCACGCGAACCACGGCCGCCATCTGGCTGTAGGAATCGAGATGCTTCTTCGGCGGATTGGAATCGGGGGCATACACGCGGCGCTCATCGTTCTTGCCCTTGGGGTGATAGACCTTGAGCCCCCAGGCATCGAATCCGGTCGAGCGCAGGGTGTTATCCAGCGCCGTCGCGAACTCGCTGTCGTGATGGGTGAACTGGACGTTCAGATCGCGCAGATCTTCAAAGGCCAGCCCTTCGATCAGGGTGGGCAGCAATTCCCCTTCACGACGCCGCCCGATCAGTTCGTGCTCGTAGGGGGTACGGTAGTCGCCGGTCACACTGTAGTGGTAGAGACGCACCCGGTTCAGCAGCACCGCTTCCACGCTTTGCA
>JADLCO010000172.1 GCA_020847115.1 Pseudomonadales bacterium
GCGGCACCGACGCCGCGCGCGAGGCCGCCGACCTGGTGCTCGGCGACGACAACTTCGCCACCCTCGCCGCCGCGGTGCGCCAGGGGCGCACGGTCTACGACAACATCCGCAAGTCGCTGCTGTTCATCCTGCCCACCAACGGCGGCGAGGTGGGGGTGATCCTGCTCGCCCTGCTCGCCGGCCTGGCCCTGCCCATCACCGCGGCGCACATCCTGGGGATCAACATGGTCACCACCGTGACCCTGGATCTGGCGCTGGCCTTCGAGCCCAGCGAGGCGGACGTCATGCGCCGCCCGCCGCGGCCGCCGCGCGAGCCGCTGATCACCCGCGATCTGGCGGGCCGCATCCTGGTGGTGAGCCTGCTGATGCTGGCCACCACCTTCGCGATCTTCGAATGGCAGCTGGCGCGCAGCGGCGATCTCGATGCCGCCCGCACCGCGGCGGTCAACATGCTGGCGCTGGGCGAGCTGGCCTATCTGTTCGCCATGCGCCGCTTCGGCGCCGAGCGCTTCTGGGCGCGGCTGTTCGCCGGCAACCGGGTGGCCCTGGGGGCCGCTGCGGCCCTGATCCTGCTGCAGCTGGGGTTCACCTACCTGCCCTGGGCGCAGCGGTTGTTCCACACCCGGCCGCTGGACGGCCTCTGCTGGCTGGCGCTGGCCGCGCTGGCACTGGCGCTGTTCGCCGTCGCCGCGGCGCTGCGCCCGCGCGGCGCGCGCTGACCGCCAACGCCCGCCGGCGTCAGCTCCGGGGCTCGCCGTCGGCTGACGCCCGCCCGGCGCTGCCGACGTGCCGGGTCACCGGCGCCGCGGGCAATGCCGCCGCCACCGCATTGCCCTTTAGGGCGCGCAGCGCGGTGCCCACGTAGCCGGTCAGCGCCCGCGCCAGGCGGGCGTCCTCCGCGGCGCGCTCGACGGGAACGGCGGCCAGTGCCGGCGCCAACCGGTATTGGTAGAGGCGCATCACCCCCGCCGGCGAGCGCACCAGGATTTCATCGCCGGCCAGGATCGCGGTGGTCGCATCGCTCCCCGAGGGCTTGATCACCGCGAAGCCCGGATCGTCCGCGGGCAGCGCCAGCAGATCCCGGCCCCAGCACTGGTGCACGAAGCTGCCACCCAGCTGGCCCACTGCGGTGGGCACCAGGTCGACCTGGCT
The DNA here is from genome assembly GCA_020847115.1 of Pseudomonadales bacterium. Lineage (GTDB taxonomy): Bacteria > Pseudomonadota > Gammaproteobacteria > Pseudomonadales > Porticoccaceae > JAGPUQ01. Next base: position 1,153 of record JADLCO010000172.1, read on the forward strand.
GGCGACGGTGGCGCGGCGCGCGCCGAAGCGCGCGCGGATGCCCGGGCCGAGCAGCAGCGCCGGCACGTGAAAGCGCGCCAGATCGATGTCGGTGGCCTGGTCGGGAATGCCGAAGCCGTGGTCGCCGACCAGCACGAACAGGGTGCGCGCGAACCAGGGCTCGCCCCGCACCCGGGCAAAGAACTGGCCCAGCGCCCAGTCGGAGTATTTCATCGCCGTCAGCCGCTGGTCGATGGCGCCGCCGCTGCGCACCGGGGCGAACGGCAGCGGCTCCGGCAGATGGTAGGGCGTGTGATTGGACAGCGTCTGCAGCACGGCGAAGAACGGCCGGTCGGCGGGCAGCGCCGAGAGTTCCGCGGCGGCGCGCGCGAACATGTCCTCGTCGGACACGCCCCAGGTGGGATCGTCCAGGCGCGGATCGACATAGTCGTCGCGGCCGACGAAATGGCGGAAGCCCTGGTTGCCGAAGAAGCCGTTCTGGTTGTCCCAGGTAAAGCTGCCGTTGTAGACGTAGAGGTCGCTGAAACCGCGCGGGGCCAGCAGATTGCCCAGCCCCGAAAAGCCCTGCATGCCCTCCGGCAGCTGCATCAGGTACTCGAAGCCGGGCAGGTTGGGGAAGCAGGCGACGCTGGCGAACATGCCCTGGTGGGTGTGGGTGCCGTTGGCGAAGAAGCGTTCGAACAGCAGGCCCTCGTCGGCGAGGCGGTCGAACTCGGGGGTCACGCCCCCAGGATGGCCCAGGGCGCCGACGAATTCGCCGGCGAAACTCTCCAGGATGATGAAGACGATGTTGTCGGCCCCGGAATCGGTCGCCCGATGCTCGCGCAGCAGCGGCGCGTGCTGCGGCGCCACCAGACGATCATCGCTGGTCAACAGCAGGGCCCGCGTCTGCGCCAGCGCCTCGGCAGCGGGCATGGCGCGCAGCCAGGCCGCGCCGCGATCGGGGTCCGCGGCGGCCACCGCTTTGGCCAAAGTGAAGACCCCGTTCAGGCCCAGGTGGTTGGCGAAGGGGAAATCGCTGTGAAAGGCATCGCCCCAGCGCAGCGGCGGACCGAAGCGCAGGGTGCCGCGCGCCGCGCCGCCGAGCAGCACCAGCACCAGCGCGCACACGGCGACCCGCCATGGCCAGGAAGCCGCGACGCCGTTCGGGCGGATGCGGCGCGCCAGAGCCCGATAGCACCAGCCGGACGCCAGCGTGAGCGCCAGCCACAGGGCGAGATAGCGCAGCACCGGAAACCCGTTCCACAGCATGCTGCTCACCGTGGCGGGGTCGGCGCGCAGGTATTCGATCGCCAGGCTGTTCAGCCGGGTGTGAAATTCATGGTAGAAATCCGGTTCCACCACACCGGCAAAAAGGATCAGCGCGGTCGCCAGGGTCAGCAGGCCCACCCACAGGATGCGCGGGCGCAAGCCCCGCGGCGCCAGCAGCGCCAGTGCCGGCACCAGCAGCAGATGACCGGCGATCACCAGATCGAAGCGCACCCCGGTGGCCAGGGCGTGGAACAACGACACCAGCGGCACACCGGCGCCGAGATCCCAGTTACGCCACAGCAATAACAAGCGCACCAGAGACTGCACGAAAAGCAGCACAGCCAGAGCGCCGGCGAGAAATCCCAGATCGGCGCCCAGCGCCGCCGGCAAGCGCAGCCGCTGCCGCCGTGAAGTCGGCCCCGGTGCGGTCATGGCGCCGGACTCCGCGCCGGTCCGGCGGCCCGCGCGCGGCCCACTTCTTTGGCGCCGTCGTGAAGCAGCGCGCCGATCAGGTCGAGCGTGCCGCAGCGCCCGCCGTCCCGAGTATCGCCCGCCCCCACTGCCATCATCGTCCCCTGCTTCCGGATACGCCGGATCGGCACTGTCGGTGCCTGGCCTTAACGCCCAATTAACGCGGCGCGGTCACTGCCCGGCCCGATCCATACGGGTATACTGGCGCCGGCTCAACCGCGGGAATTCCCATGCGCAGCATCTTCCGCAAACTCGTTCTCATACTGCTGATCCTGGCCGGCGCGATTCTGGCCTGGCAGCTGTGGCGGCACTTCACCGCGGGCGACGACTTCGCCCATATCGCCAGCGGCAACGGCCGCATCGAGGCCACCGAGCTCGATATCGCCACCAAGGCCCCCGGCCGGGTGGCGGAGATCCTGGTCGCCGAGGGCGACTTCGTGAGCGCCGGCCAGGTGCTGGTGCGGATGGACACGCTGGCCCTGCAAGCCCAGCTGCGCGAGGCCAGGGCCAGCCTGGAGCGCGCCCGCATCGGCGTCGAGACCGCGCACAGCCTGGTCGCCCAGCGCGAGGCCGAGCTGGCCGCGGCGACGGCGTTCATCGCCCAGCGCGAAGCCGAGCGCCGCGCCGCCCAGGCGCGCTTCAGTCGCACCGAAAACCTCGCCGCCCGCGACGCCATTTCCCAGCAGACCCTGGACGACGACCGGGCACGCCTCGAAGGCGCCCGCGCCGCCGTGGCCGCCGCCCAGTCGCAGCGGGCCGCGGCCGAGGCGGCCCTGGGCACGGCGCGCGCCGAGGTGATCTCGGCGGCCGCCGAGGTCGCCGCCGTCACCGCCACCATCGAGCGCATCGAGACCGACATCGCCGACGGCGAGCTCAAGGCGCCCCGCGATGCGCGGGTGCAGTATCGCGTCGCCGAACCCGGCGAGGTGCTGCCGGCGGGCGGCATCGCGCTCAACCTGGTGGATCTCAGCGACGTCTACATGACCTTCTTCCTGCCCACCGCCGCCGCCGGGCGGGTGGCGCTGGGCGCCGAGGTGCGCCTGGTGCTCGACGCCCTGCCCCAGCACGTGCTGCCGGCGCGCGCCAGCTTCGTCGCCGACGTCGCCCAGTTCACCCCCAAGACCGTGGAAACCGCGGACGAGCGCCAGAAGCTGATGTTCCGCATCAAGGCGCGCATCGATCCCGAGCTGCTCAAGAAGCACATTCGCCAGGTCAAGACCGGGCTGCCGGGCGTCGCCTATGTGCGCCTCGACCCACAAGCGCCCTGGCCGGAACACCTGGCGGTCACCCTGCAGCCATGACCGACGCCGCCCGCGCGACGGTCGCCCGGCTCGCCGGCATCGGGCTCGACTACGGCAGGGTCCGCGCCCTGGACGACATCGAACTGGCGGTGCCGGCCGGACAGCTGGTCGGTCTGATCGGCCCGGACGGCGTCGGCAAGTCCAGCCTGCTCGCCCTGATCGCCGGAGCGCGCAAGATCCAGCGCGGCCGGATCGAGGTGCTGGGCGGCGACCTGGCCAGTGCCCGCCACCGCCGCGCGGTCTGTCCGCGCATCGCCTACATGCCCCAGGGGCTGGGCAAGAACCTCTACCCCACGCTGTCGGTGCAGGAGAACCTGGATTTCTTCGCGCGCCTGTTCGGCCACGACGGCGGTGAGCGGGTGCGGCGCATCGAAGCCCTCACCCGCGCCACCGGGCTGTTTCCGTTCCTGGGCCGCCCGGCGGGCAAGCTCTCGGGCGGCATGAAGCAGAAGCTCGGGCTGTGCTGCGCGCTGATCCACGACCCCGATCTGCTGATCCTGGACGAGCCCACCACCGGCGTCGATCCGCTGTCGCGGCGCCAGTTCTGGGAGCTGATCGGCCGGGTGCGCGCCGGCCGGCCGGGGATGAGCGTACTGGTGGCCACTGCCTACATGGAGGAGGCCGAGCGCTTCGACTGGCTGGTGGCCATGGACGCCGGACGCATCCTCGCCCGCGGCACCCCGCGCGAGTTGCGCGCGCAGGGCGGTGGCGACAGCCTGGAGGCGGCCTTCATCGGCCTGCTGCCCGAGCAGCGCCGCCGGGACCACCGCCCGGTGGCGATCCCGCCGCGCGCCGGCGACGGCGCGATCGCCATCGAGGCCCGCGATCTCACCATGAAGGTCGGCGACTTCACCGCCGTGGACCGGGTCAGCTTCCGCATCCACGCCGGCGAGATCTTCGGCTTCATCGGCTCCAACGGCTGCGGCAAGACCACCACCATGAAGATGCTCACCGGCCTGCTCCCGCCCAGCGCCGGCGAGGCGCGGCTGTTCGGCCAGCCGGTGGACCCGCACGACCTCGCCACCCGCCACCGGGTGGGCTACATGTCGCAGTCCTTTTCGCTCTATACCGAGCTCAGCGTGCGCCAGAACCTCGAGCTGCACGCGCGCCTGTTCGAGGTGGCGGCGGCCGAGATCCCGGCACGGGTGCAGGAGGTGGCGGCGCGCTTCGGCCTCGCCGACGCCCTCGACAAGCTGCCGGGGGCATTGCCCCTCGGCGTCCGCCAGCGGCTGTCGCTGGCGGTGGCGATGATCCACCGGCCGGAGATGCTGATCCTCGACGAGCCCACCTCCGGGGTGGACCCGGTGGCGCGCGACGCCTTCTGGAACGCGCTCGGCGAGCTGTCGCGCCGCGATGGCGTCACCATCTTCATCTCGACGCACTTCATGAACGAGGCCGAGCGCTGCGACCGCATCTCGCTGATGCACGCCGGCCAGGTGCTCGCCGTCGGCACCCCCGCCGAGCTGACCCGGCAGCGCGGCGTCGCGACCCTGGAGGACGCCTTCATCGCCCACCTGGAGGAGGCCGCCGCGACCGCCGACGGCGCCAGCGCCGACCCGCCGGCGGTCACCGCCGCCTCCGGACCGGAACCGGGCGCCGTCGCCGCCGGCGGCTGGCGGCGCCGGTTCGACCCGCGCCGCATGGCGAGTTACGCGCGGCGCGAGGCGCTGGAGCTGATGCGCGACCCGATCCGCCTGACCCTGGCGCTGGTGGGCAACGCGCTCCTGATGCTGGTGATGGGCTACGGCATCACCCTGGACGTGGAGGATCTCAGCTTCGCGGTGCTCGACCACGACCAGACCACGGTCAGCCGCGACTATGTGCTCAATCTCGCCGGCTCGCGCTATTTCCGGGAACAGCCGCCGCTGGCCGACTACGACGAGCTGGACCGGCGCATGCGCGCCGGCACGCTCGGTCTGGCGCTGGAGATCCCCGCCGGCTTCGCCCGCGATCTCGACCGCGGCCGCCCGGTGGAGATCGGCGCCTGGATCGACGGCGCCATGCCCACCCGCGCCGAGACCATCCGCAGCTACGTCCAGGGCATGCACGCCCACTGGCTCGCCGCCAAGGCGCGGGCGACCGGCCGCGGCGCCGCGCTGGCGCCGCCCGCCACCGTCGAGGTGCGCTTTCGCTACAACCCGGACGTCAAGAGCCTGGTGGCCATGGTGCCGGCGGTGATCCCGCTGCTGCTGATGCTGATCCCGGCGATGCTGGCGACGCTCGCCGTGGTGCGCGAGAAGGAGTTGGGTTCGATCACCAACTTCTACGTCACCCCCACCACGCCGCTGGAATTCCTGCTCGGCAAGCAGGCGCCCTACATCGCGCTGTCGATGCTGAGTTTCCTGCTGCTGGCGGCGATGGCGGTGACGGTGTTCGGCGTACCCGTCAGCGGCAGCTTTGCCGCCCTGTTCTGCGGCGCCCTGCTGTACGTGGGCGCGGCCACCGCGCTCGGGCTGCTGATCTCGGTGTTCATGCGCAGCCAGATCGCGGCGCTGTTCGCCACCGCGGTGCTGACCCTGCTGCCCGCGGCCGAGTACTCGGGCATGATCGAGCCGGTGTCGGCCCTCGAAGGTCCGGGCCGCGTGCTGGGCCAGATCTATCCGACCACCCACTTTCTGGTGATCGCCCGCGGCACCTACTCCAAGGCGCTCGGCTTCGGCGACCTCGGCGGCGCCTTCCTGCCGCTGCTGCTGGCGGTGCCCATCCTCATCGCCCTGGCGGCGCTGCTGCTGAAGAAGCAGGAGACCTGAACCGTGCGCGCCGCTCACGTCCTGCACCTGGGCATCAAGGAATTCCGCAGCCTGTGGCGCGACCCGGTGATGCTGTTTCTGATCGCCTACGTGTTCACCTTCTCGGTGTACACCCGCGCCACCGCCATGCCCGAAACGCTCAACAAGGCGCCGATCGCCATCGTCGACGAGGATCGCTCGCCGCTGTCGCTGCGCATCATCGGCGCCTTCTACCCGCCCTATTTCATGCCGCCGCGGGTGATCCACCAGGCCGAGATGGACGCGCGCATGGACGCCGGGCTCGACACCTTCGCGCTCGACATCCCGCCCGATTTCCAGCGCGACGTCCTGGCCGGGCGCACGCCGACCATTCAGCTCAACGTCGACGCCACGCGCATGAGCCAGGCCTTCACCGGCAGCGGCTATGTGCAGCACATCGTCGACGACGAGGTGCGCGCCTTCGTCACCCGCTACCGGGCGGTGACCGAACCGCGCGTGGGGCTGGCGCTGCGGGCGCGCTTCAACCCGGAACTGAACAAGTCCTGGTTCGCGGCCATCATGGCGATCATCAGCGAGGTGACCATGCTGTCGATCGTGCTCACCGGCGCGGCGCTGATCCGCGAGCGCGAGCACGGCACCGTCGAACACCTGCTGGTGATGCCGGTGACGCCGCTCGAGATCATGCTCGGCAAGGTCTGGTCGATGGGCCTGGTGGTGCTGGTGGCGGCGACCCTGTCGCTGGTGTTCGTGGTCGGCGAGTGGCTGCAGGTGCCGCTGCAGGGTTCGCTGGCGCTGTTCGTCGCCGGCAGCGCGGTGCACCTGTTCGCCACCACCTCGATGGGCATCTTCCTCGGCACCATCGCCCGCTCGATGCCGCAGTTCGGCCTGCTGCTGATGCTGGTGCTGCTGCCCCTGCAGATGCTCTCCGGCGCCACCACGCCCCGCGAGAGCATGCCCGAGATCGTCCAGGTGCTGATGCTGGCGGCGCCCAACACCCAGTTCGTGATGCTCGCCCAGGGCATCCTCTACCGCGGCGCCGGCTTCGGCATCGTCTGGCCCCAGTTCCTGGCCCTGGCCGGCATCGGCACCGTGCTCTTCACCCTGGCGCTGGCGCGCTTCCGGCGCAGCCTGGCGACCCTCGCCTGAACCCGCTGCGGTCAACCGCGCATCAGGGAGCGCGTTGAAACGGGGTCGGCGCGAACCCGCGTTGGCGTCCATCCCTACAGGAGAATCCGCGATGAAGCAGTTGTTGCCCTTCCTGCTGCTCGGCCTGTGTGCCGGCGCGGCACTGGCCGACGAACCACCCGCGACCCCGCGTTTCGATCAACGGCAAGAGAATCAGCAACAGCGCGTCGACCAGGGCGCGACGTCCGGCGCCCTGACCGAACGCGAAGCGGCGCGCCTGGATGCCCAGCAGGAGCATCTGCAAAGCGCCGAGGACCGCGCCAAGTCGGATGGCGTGGTCACCCGCAAGGAGCGCGCCGCGCTGCATCACCGCCAGGATCACGCCAGCGGCAACATCTATCGCAAGAAGCACAATCGTCGTTGAAGCATCGCCGCTGAGGCGCCGGGCGCGGCAGCGGCCGGACGTCAATGTCCGTTCGCGTGCCGCGCCCGGGTGATGCCCGCTTCCATCACCTTGTCGGTCCAGGCGATGCCCAGGGCGGAGACGATGAAGGCCATGTGAATGATGGTCTGCCACATCACCCCGGCCTCGGTGGTGGTGGTGCAGCGGGTGCCGGGTTCGACCACCGCGCACACCGGCAGGGCGCCCAGGGCGCCGGCCTCGATGAAGGTCTTGAGCAGGTGGATCGAGGAGATGCCGATGATCGCCATCGCCAGTTTCACCTTGAGCACCGAGGCGTTGACGTGCGACAGCCACTCCGGCTGGTCGGGGTGGCCTTCGAGGCGCAGCCGCGACACGAAGGTCTCGTAACCGCCGACGATGACCATGACCAGCAGGTTGGAGATCATCACCA
>JADLCO010000173.1 GCA_020847115.1 Pseudomonadales bacterium
CCTCTGGGCGTTACGAACGCTGAGCACCGAAGCGACGGCGAAGACGACAGCTGCGGCAACGGTAACTGCCGGGGCGATCGGCTACGATGTTTACCAATGGTTCAAGGCGCAGTCGGCGTCCGGCCCCACGCCCCAGACCGAAGTGATCGTGAATGTCTCGGTATCCGACGACCATCGCTACTTGGCGCGTTCAACCCACGTCTACTATGTGGCCGATTCCGATCGCGCGCTGTATGACGCCGCTTCCACAAAAGTCTTTAACGTCGTGGGGGCACGGTAATGAAAAAAATCTCATCGACTGGCCTGCTGTCAGCTTTTCTGGTTGCCGTGCTGGGCCTGTCCGCTTGCTCCAGTCAGTCCTACAGCGATGTCTACCGCTATGGATCTCCTGCATTGCTCATAGACGCGAACTACGCTGCAGCAGACGCTTTGCTCAAACAGCTCAAAGACCGTCTCAGCCCCAATCAGCCGCTCATCGCTGCGACCCTGGTGAGCATCGACGATCTCGAGCGATCGTCGACTTTTGGACGCCTGTCTTCGGAACAGATTTCCGCCCGCTTTTCCCAAGCCGGGCAGCGGATGATCGAAATGAAGTTCCGCGACAACGTCTACATGAAGCGAGACCAAGGAGAATTGCTGTTGACGCGGGAAATTCGCGATGTCGCGCAGCAACACAAGGCCCAAGCCGTGATCGTGGGGACCTACGGCGTGAGCAATGAAGCAGTTTTCGTCAACCTCAAGGTCATCAAGCCGAGCACCAATGTGGTGATGGCGGTGTACGACTACGCCCTGCCCAAGGACAGCGATATCCGCTCCATGCTTCGCTGAAGGCGCTTGCACTGAAATTGACTGCATGGCTGGAAAGCCGCCTTCACGGCGGCTTTTTTTCGCGCCCTCATCAACTAGCCAGAATGAGGTTAGATTGCCCATGAAAACCAAGGCAGCAGTAGCCTTCGGCGCCGGCAAACCCCTGGAAATCTGCGATGTCGAACTCGCAGGGCCGCGCGCCGGCGAGGTGCTGGTCGAGATCAAGGCCAGCGGCATCTGCCACACCGATGCCTTCACGCTGTCGGGCGACGACCCGGAAGGGTTGTTTCCCACCATCCTCGGCCACGAGGGCGCGGGCGTGGTGCTCGAGGTCGGCGCCGGAGTCACTTCGGTGGCGCCCGGCGATCACGTGATCCCGCTCTACACCCCGGAATGCCGCCAGTGCGAGTACTGCCTGCATCCCAAAACCAACCTGTGCCAGGCGATCCGCACCACCCAGGGCCAGGGCCTGATGCCGGACGGCAGCAGCCGGTTCTCGCTGGATGGCAAGCCGCTGTTCCACTACATGGGCTGCTCGACCTTCGCCAACCACACGGTGCTGCCGGAAATCGCGGTGGCGAAGATCCACCCCGAGGCACCCTTCGACAAGGTCTGCTACATCGGCTGCGGGGTGACCACCGGCTTGGGCGCAGTGATCTTCCGCGCCCGGGTCGAGCCCGGCTCGCGGGTGGTGGTGTTCGGGCTCGGCGGCATCGGCCTCAACGTGATTCAGGGCGCGCGCCTGATCGGCGCGCGGCAGATCGTCGGCGTCGACATCAATCCGGCGCGGGAGCAACTGGCGCGGAAATTCGGCATGACCGATTTCATCGATGCGTCGCGGGAGCCCGACGTAGTGGCCGCGATCCTCGACGTCACCCGCGGCGGCGCCGACTACAGCTTCGAGTGCATCGGCAACGTGCAGGTGATGCGCCAGGCGCTCGAGTGCTGCCACAAGGGCTGGGGCGAGTCCTACATCATCGGCGTGGCCGGCGCCGGCCAGGAAATTGCCACGCGGCCGTTTCAGCTCGTGACCGGGCGCTCCTGGCACGGGGTCGCCTTTGGCGGCGCGCGCGGCCGCACCGACGTGCCGCGCATCGTCGACTGGTACATGGAAGGCAAGATCGACATCGATCCGCTGATCACCCACACCCTGCCGCTCGCCGACATCAACCGCGGCTTCGAGCTGATGCACCGGGGCGAGAGCATCCGCTCGGTGGTGATCTACTGAGGCCGGGGCTCCCGGCGTAGCACCAGGATCGGAATGTGGCGCGCCCCGGCGCGCTGCCGATAGCCCGGGAAACCGATGTAAGTCTCCAGCGCGAGGCGCCAGAAGTGGTCGTATGCCTCGCCCTCGGCTTCATGCGCGCGGTAGTCCACCGCCTCGCCGTCGAGGGTGCATGAAACCACGGGATTGGCCTTGAGGTTGTAGTACCAGGCCGGATTGTGCTGCTGGCCGAAGTTGGAGGCCACGATGGCGAAATCGCCGGGCTGCTGCGGATCGCGGATGCACAGCAGCGGAATCCGCCGCACCCGCCCACTCCTGGCGCCGATGGTATCGACCATCACCACCGGCAGGCCGGCGATCAGGCTCGAGAGCATCACCCGGCCCCCGGACAGGCGCAGAAACAGCCGGTCCAGATGGTGCTGAAAGCGGGCCAGCAGCCAGGCGCCGGGGCGCGAGGCGGCAAAGCGCTGCATGGGTGTCGCCCGCGGCGGGCGGTAGGGCGGCAACAGGCGCGCGCTCAATGCAGCGTCCTGCCGGCGGCGGGCGCCGCGCCCCGCAACGTTTCGATCCGGCGCGCCACCGCGGCCAGGGCCTGGGGCTGGGCGGCCAGCTCGGGGCGTTGCGCCAGCCGTTCGAGTTCGTCCGCGGCGAGCGTGTAGAACTCGAGCTTTTCCAGGGACAGCACCCGGTCGAGACGGTCCTGAATCGAGTCCGGATCGACCAACAGCAGGCGATCGCACAGGCTCAGACTCTCGGCGAAATCCTCGCGCTGCAGGTAGATGAGCTTCAGATTGCCCAGCATGCGGCGGAGGATTTCGCGTTTCGCTGCCGGCGCCAGCAGTTCCGCGGTGAAGGCCAGCGCGCCCCGCGAACTCACGCGCAAGAGCTCCGCGCAGTCCTGGACCGAGAGTACGCGGCCGGCGAAGGGGTCGATGAGGGTCGGTTCGTCGCTCCCGGGCGCTTCCACCCGGACCAGAAAGTGGCCCGGGAAGCTCACTCCCGCGGCGGCCACGCCGAGGTGCTCGGCCACCTCCAGATAAACCAGGGCCAGCGAGATGGGAATGCCAGTGCGCGCGTCGAGCACCCGGTTCAGGTAGCTGTTGTCGGGGTTGTAGTAATCGACCGTGTTACCCCGAAAACCTTCCTCCCAGGCCAGAAAGCGGCACAATGCCTGCGCACTGGGCGCGGCGGCATCCCGGAGCCGGTCCTCGGCACGCTGCCCGAGCGCCGCCAGGGCCCGGCGGCAGGCCGGCAGATCGACCCGCGGATCGTGCTCTAGGGCGATCAGCAGCGCCGCTTCGGTGAGATCGATGTCGGCATCGGGGCGCTCGAGCTGAGCGGCGAACAGAGTGCGCGGGCTGTCCATTGGCAACGCGGGTAGGGGCCCGCCGGCGGGCGATGGCTACTTGTAGCACGGCCGGACACCGACGGCCAGCAGCGAAGCAGACCGCTCAGTCCATCGGGGTTAGGGTCACGCGGATGCCATCCAGGTCATCGCTCATCAGAATCTGACAGGCCAGCCGCGAGGTCGGCGTCAGGCCATGGGCAGTGTCGAGCAGGTCCTCTTCGTCTTCGCTGGGCGGCTGCAGGCGCTCGTACCAGTCCGGATCGACCACCACGTGACAGGTGGCACAGGCGAGTGCGCCGCCACAGGCGGCGAGCATCGGCAGGTCGTTGGCTTTCACCGCCTCCATGATGGAGCGGCCATTGTCCGCGGACAGGTCGATTTCCTTGCCTTCCGTGGTGGTGACATGGATGACGGGCATGCGTGCTTCTCCCAATGGCTGAGGATAAAAACCGGGGCTGGACTACTGGCCCGGCACCCCGGTGGAGGTGGAGTATTCGAAATGCAGCGCCCGGTCCGGATGGACGATCTCGTGCGCGGCGTGCGCGGCGTGGGCCGCCTCGGCGAAGCCGGTGAGGATCAGCTTGAGCTTGCGGGGGTAGGCGGCGATGTCGCCGATGGCGAAAACCCCCGGCGCGGCGGTCGCGCAAGTCGCGGGGTCGACGGGAATGACGCCGTTGCGGGCTTCGAGCCCCCAGTCGTTGATGGGGCCGAGCTTGCTGACCAGGCCGAAAAATGCCAGCAGATGATCGGCCGCGATGCTTCGCTGCTCACCTTCCAGCGTCTTGACCAGCACCGCCGAAAGCCGGCCGCCGTCACCTTCGAGCCCGGCGAGCTGATAGGGAATCACCAGTTGAATCTTGCCCGCGGCGGCCAGCTGCGCCAGCCGGGCGGCGCTTTCCGGCGCCGCTCGGAAGCGATCGCGCCGGTGTACCACGTGGATTTCCGCGGCCACCTCGGCGAGCGCAATGGCCCAGTCCACCGCCGAATCGCCGCCACCGGCGATCACCAGGCGCTGGCTGCGAAAGCGCTCCCGATCGCTGACCAGATAGTGCACGCAGCGGCCTTCGTAGGCTTCGATGCCGGCCAACGGGGGGCGGTTGGGGCCGAAGGCGCCGGCGCCGGCGGCGAGGATCACCGCGCGCGCCTGGATGCTCGTGCCCCGCGACGTCACCAACTCCCAGGCATCTTCTCGGCGTTGCAGCGCCACCACCTGCTGATTGAGGTGAAACCGGGGAGCGAAGGGTGCGATCTGGGCCTGCAGGCGGGCGATGAGCTCCGCCGCGCTCACCTCGGGCGCCGCTGGAATGTCGTAAATGGGCTTTTCCGGATACAGGGCCGTGCACTGGCCACCGATGGCGGGCAGTGCGTCGATGACGTGGCAGTGCAATTTCAGCATGCCGCATTCGAACACGGCGAACAAACCCGCAGGGCCGGCGCCGATCACCGCGACATCGGTGGTGAACTTCCCCGCTGTGGTCAACCCGCCCCCTTACTGCATGCTGCGTCCGCCCACCGGCGGCCCGGATGGTGCCCGATCCCCCGCAAGGCGTCTACTCGAAAACCACGGTTTTGTTGCCGTGGATCAAGACCCGGTCTTCGAGATGGAAGCGCAGTCCCCGCGCCAGCACGATCTTCTCGATGTCCTTGCCCTTGCGCACCATGTCGTCGACGCCGTCGTGATGGCTGATGCGGGTGATGTCCTGATCGATGATCGGCCCGGCGTCCAGATCCTCGGTCACATAGTGGCAGGTCGCGCCGATCAGCTTCACCCCGCGCTCGGCCGCCTGATGGTAGGGCCGCGCACCGGCGAACGCCGGCAGGAAGCTGTGGTGGATGTTGATGATGCGTCCCGCATAGGCCTGGCACAGGGAGCCGGGCAGAATCTGCATGTAACGCGCCAGCACCACCACATCCGGATCGAGATCAGCCAGCGTGGCGGCGACCGCCGCGAAGTGGATCGATTTGTCGCCTTCTGCGACCGGGAAGTGATGGAAGGGGATGCCGTGCCACTCCACGTATCCGCGCAAGTCTTCGTGATTGGACACCACCGCGGCGACTTCGCAGGGCAACTCGCCGCTGCGCCAGCGGTACAGCAGATCGGCCAGGCAATGCGCTTGCCGGCTCACCAGGATCACCACGCGCTTGGGCGTTCGCGTCGCGACGACGCGCCACTCCAGGCCGAAATCCGCGGCCAGCGGCGCGAAGCGCCGTTGCATTTCGTCCGCCCCATAGGGCAGCGAATCGGCGGCGATGACCTGGCGCGCAAAAAACCACTGCGATTCGGGATCGCGATAGTGATTGGCCTCGGTGATCAAGCCACCTTCGGCAGCCAGGAAGGAGCTGACGGCGGCGACGATGCCGACGCGGTCAGGGCAGGACAGGATCAGCCGCAGATCGCCGGAGTCGATGGTCATCGCGCAGCCCCGCACAGGGTTAACCGAAAGGCGCCATCAAACACAGCGCGATCACAAAAAGCAAACCCATGACTTGGGTCATGGCCGGTGGCCGGCACGCTTCCATACTTGAGCCTGAAACAGCTGGTTACGCAGGAGTACCGAGCCATGATCAAAGAAGCCTTGGTGGGCAATATCGTGTACAGCAAATCCGACGCCATCGTCCAGGGAATCGCCCCTGACGAAGACTTTTCCCGGGGCGTCGCGCTATCCGTGAGTCAGAAGCATCCGGGCATCGTCGAGGATTTCGAGCAGTACCGCGCGACCACGCCGCCGAGCCCCGGCGGCCTGTGGGCATGGCGTAACGGTGCCGGCCCGCGGGTGGTGAGCCTGTTCATTCGCGAGCCCGCCGCCGACCATCGCGGCAAAGCGCGGCTGGAATGGATCGATCAGACCCTCGCCCGGTTGCGGGAATTCATCCGCGAAAACCAGCTCAAGAGCGTGGCGCTGCCCAAGCTGGGCACCGGTGCCGGGGACCTCGACTGGCGGGACGTCAAGCCGCTGATCCAGAAGCACCTGGGCGACCTGCCGGCAAAGGTTTACCTCTACACCATCTTCAATCCGGTGATCGAGGGCGTCGAAGACTGAGCGTCGGCCGGGGCCTCGGTGAGGCAGGCCCCGGCCTCGAACCCGGGCTGGCCGGTCAATTAACCTGCAGTGCACCGCCGGTGCCGAGGCCGCCCTCGACCGACTGCGCCTTGTAGTTGCGCAGTGCGCGGACCATGTTGTTGTAGGAATCCATGAAGGCCGTCACGATGATCTTGCCTTCCGGGGTGTTGGTGTAGCCGCCGAGACCCGCGACGCCGCCGAAGAAACCGCCGCCGAATCCGGCGATATCGTAGTTCTTGGCGCTGCCCTGCGACGCCGAAACCTGGACGCCGGAGCGGTTGTCGATCAGCAGCAGGGTCGTCGAGGCTTCGTTCGCCTTCAGTCCTCCCGCGACGACGCCGGCCACGCCACCCAGCGCGCCGCCCAGCAGACCACCAACGGCACCGGTGCCCTTTTCGCTGAAGTTGATGGTCGGGCTCATGGTGTAGTCCGCGGCAACCATCTGGCCCTTGCCCATCTTGCTGCCCTGGCGCATCTCACCAGAGGCCGCGAGATCACGTTCCATCATCATGTTATTGAGAGCGGCACCGCGCTCCACCACCACGAAACAGTTGGACTGCTGGATCAGCGTCCGCAGGACCGGCACCGTCGAGTCGAGTTTGTATTCGGTGGTCAGCCGGTAATACCAGGGCGCGTCACGGTCTTCGTCGACAGCCATGGTGCCCAGCGTGGTATCGCAATGCTCCAACTGCGGGTTGGCACCGGCGCTGGTGCCGCCAGCGGCGGCACCGGTCGCGGTATTGGAGCCACCACCGAGCGTGGGCGTGGTGGCGTTGCAACCGCCAACGGCAAGCAAGGCGGCCAGAACGCCGGCGGCGAGCGCTTGGGTGGAAGTGGCTTTGCGGTAGGGAGCAGTCCCTGGCATGAGGTGTTCTCCGGCAGGATGGGGGTGGAATTGCATGGATGCAACGCGCGCCATTATTCCGCCCCCCGCGGAGTTGTCAATCCACCGCGAGCGACACTGGTCCGGATGCGCTAAATCCCACGACTGCCACGCCCCGGGACAGCCCGGGGCGCCGAGGAGCGGGTCAGGAAATGACGTATTCCTGAAGGCGGGGATCCTGGAGGTCGTTGCGGAACCGGGTCGCGGTCCAGGGCCAGGAGCCGGGCACGCCCTTGTCGTCCAGATACCAGCTCTTGCAGCCGGTGGTCCACACGGTGTTCTTCATGTTGGCCAACATCTCGGCGTTGAAACGCTCGGTGGCATCCTCGCGCGGGGACACTTTCTCGAACTTGCGCTCCGCCCACATGTCCACGAAGCGCATGATGTAGGCGCTCTGGGTCTCGGCAATCGAGGCCAGGGAGAAGTTGCCCACCGGGCTGTGCGGCCCCATCACCATGAAGAAGTTGGGGAAGCCCGGCAGTGCCACGGTGCGGTAGCCTCGCGGGCCGTCTTTCCAGACATCGTCCAGGGTGATGCCGTTTTCCCCGGTCATGGTCATCGGCAGCATGTACTCATTGGCGTGGTAGCCGGTGGCCAGTGCGATAACGTCCAGTTCGTGCAGCTTGCCCTCCTTGGTGACGATACCCTTGGGCTCGACATGATCGATCCCGGCTCGCTCCAACTCGGCATTGGGGCGCTGGATCGCCGGGTAGAAATCCGATGACATCACCAGCCGCTTGCACATCGGGGTGTAATCCGGGGTCAGCTTGGCGCGCAGCACCGGATCCGCCACCGTCTCCAGGTTTTTCTTGCAGAGTTTACCGACCATCCGCCGCGACCAGCCGTCCTTGATGATGCCGCGACCCATCAGTTGTTCCATGGCGAAACGGAAGGTCACGTAATAGAACTTGGAGATGATCGGGAAACGGCGCGCCAGATTGCGGCCCCGGTCACCGTACTTGCGGTTGGGAATGGGCAATACCCACTGTGGCGTGCGCTGGAAGGACACCACCTTGGCACAGATGTCGGTGAGCGGCTTGATCATCTGGATGCCGGTGGAGCCATTGCCGATGACACCAACCCGCTTGCCCGTCAGATCGACGCTGTGGTCCCAGCGCGCGGAGTGGATCACCTTGCCCGCAAAACTGTCGAGGCCGGGAATGTCGGGGTAGTTGGGCCGCACCAGAATGCCGCAGGAGGCGATCAGGATGTCACAGCGCAGCTGCTCGCGCCCACCAGCGGCCGTTTCAATATCGACCGCCCAGTCGCTGCCGGTCCACTCGGCGTGCTTGGACTGGGTATTGAAGCGGATGCGCTCGAACACGTGGTACTTGCGCGCCATGCGCTCGAAGTATTCGCGGATCTCCTCGCCGCCGCAGAAGCGCTGGCTCCACTCGGCGCTGGGCTCGAAGCTGTACTGGTAGTAGTGCGAGGGCACGTCGCAGCGCAGGCCGGGATACTGGTTGTAGTGCCAGGTGCCGCCGCAGCGGTCGGCCTGCTCGAGCAGGATCAGGTCGTCGTAACCCGCAGCCATCAGCCGCATGCCCATGCAGATGCCGGACAGCCCGGTGCCGATCACGATCACCCGCGGCTTGCGCTTGCCCACCGCCAGACTTTGAAAAATTTTGTCGCTCTCACTGACGCCCATGACTGCCTCCCGTCGCTCGACAAATGCGGACTGAAAATCGATGCGCCCGGATGATTCCTGGGGAATGCGTCGGTGTCAACCACTGTGTGTGTTTTACCTGTGTCGAATCAACTGATTACCGCCGACCCGACAGTCCGCGAATGGCGGGGGGATGGGCCTCAGAAGCCGGCGTGGAGATCGGCGTAGCGCAGCACACGTGGGCTGCCATGGCGAGGGAATTCGATGATGCTGTGAGCGCAGTTGTGCATCCGCGGCGGCTCCCACAACCGACTCAAGGGCCGCTGGAGGTAGTGCCCGAGCAGGGTGCGGATCATGGCACCGTGGCTGACCACCAGGATGTCACTGCCGGGTTCCTCGCGGGCGATGATGGCCGCCATCGCGGCCAGGCCGCGCGCCTGCAGCTCGGCGAAGGTTTCCGCGCCCGGGTAGCGGAAGTTGTGCGGCTCTTCGCGGAACTGGCGCACCGCTTCGGGATGGATGTGCTCCAGATCCCGGTAGAGCTGGCCCTCCCAGTCGCCCAAGCCGATCTCGCGCAACTGGTCGGAGACGATCAGCTCGAGATCCAGGTGTCCGAAGGCCAGCTCCGCGGTCTCCCGGGTGCGGCGGCTGGAGCTGGCATAGATGCGCGCCGGCCGCAGGTGGGCGAGCCGCTCGCGCAGCGCCCGGGCCTGCTCCCGCCCCACCTCGTTGAGCGGATTGTCGGCGTGGCCCTGGACGCGGCCCTCGGCATTCCAGCCGGTCTCACCGTGGCGAATCAGATGCAACTGCATGGCGATGGCTACCGAATTCAGGGCGCCAGGCGGCGGATGTGCCAGCCGCTGCCGGCGGTATCGGGGCGATAATCGAAGCGGTCGTGCAGGCGCATCTCGCCGCCCTGCCAGAATTCGAATACCGCTGGCGTAACGCGAAAGCCGCCCCAGAATTCAGGCGCCGGCACCTCGGCATCGGCGAAGCGCTCGCCGGCGCGGCGAAAGTCGGCCTCCAGCGCCGCGCGGGATTCGATCTCGGCGCTCTGGCGCGAAGCCCAGGCGGCGAGCTGACTGTCCCGCGGCCGGGTGGCGAAATACCGCTCCACCTCGGCGCGGGTGACCGGGTGCGCGCTGCCCTGCACCCAGACCTGACGGTCGAGCAGGAACCAGGGAAAGTGCAGACTCACCTCGGGATGGCCCTCGAGCTGCGCCGCCTTGCGGCTGCCCAGGTTGGTGTAGAACACGAAGCCGGCTTCGTCGAAGCCCTTGAGCAACACCGCGCGCTGGCAGGGCCGGCCGGCGGCGTCGACGGTGGCCAGGATCATCGCGGTGGGGTCCTTGAGCGGCGAGGCCAGGGCGTCGTCGAGCCAGTGCCGGAACTGCGCGAACGGCGAATCCTGCAGCGACTCCCGGGTGAGGGTGCCGTAGCGGTACTCGCGGCGGGCGAAGTCGATGGCCATGGTCAACCGGCCGCCAGGCCGCCGTCGACGGGAATGACGGCACCGTTCATGAAACTGTTGTCGTCGCAGCAGGCCCAGAGCATGGCCTGCACCACCTCCTCCATCTCGCCCAGCCGGCGCATCGGGTTGCCCACCTCGAGATTGGTGCGGCTCTTGCCGCCGGCGGCGTCCAGGCTGGCCTGCACCAGGGGTGTCAGGGTAAAGGCCGGGCACAGGGCGTTGACGCGGATGCCCTTGCGACCGTATTCGAGTGCCGCCGATTTGGTCAGGCCGATCACGCCGTGCTTGCTGGCGCTGTAGAGGCTGAGAAAGGGCGCGCCCAGGATGCCCGCCGCCGAACTGACGTTGAGTATGGCGCCACTGCTGCGCTCCACCATGCGCGCCAGCTCCTGCTGCAGGCACAGATACACGCCGCGCAGGTTGGCGCCCATCACCCGCTCCCACATGGCCAGGTCGGTTTCGTGAAGTCGCAGCTTGGCGTGCGACACCCCGGCGTTGTTGATCGCCACGTCGAGGCGGTCGAAGCGCGCATCGACGGCAGCGAAAAAGGCCGCCACCTGCTCCGGATCGCCCACATCACAGGCACTGACGACGACCGTGGCACCAGCCGCCTCAAGTTGCCGGGCCACGACTTCAACCGCCTTGCCGTCGATATCACACAGCGCCAACCGCGCGCCGGCAGCGGCGAAGCGTTCGGCTGCCAGCTTGCCGAAACCGGAGCCGGCGCCGGTGATCAGTACCACCTGATTATCGAAGTCATAGCGGGTGCGCATGGGCGGCCCCTCGTTGATCGTAGAATCAGATGGTAATCCCGCCATCGACGGCGAGACAGACACCGGTGGTGTAGCTGGCCGCATCCGACACCAGATACAGCACCGCGCCGGCCATTTCCTCCGGTTCGGCATGGCGGCCCATGGGGATGCCGGCCATGATCTCCCTGTGCACGTCCTCGTTGGTGAACAGGGCGCCGGCGAATTTCGTTTTGGTGAGGCCGGGCAGCAGCGCGTTGACGCGGATGTTCTCCAGCGCGCACTCCTTGGCGAAGGTCTTGGTCATGCTGATGATCGCCGCCTTGGAGATCGAGTAGATCCCCTGCAATGGCCCCGGCGTGATGCCGTTCACCGAGCCCACGTTGACGATGACGCCGCCACCGTGCTCGCGCATCAGCCGGATCGCGCCCACCGACATGTAGAAATAGCCGCGCACATTCACGTCCAGGGTTTTCTGGAAGGCGCCGAGGTCGGTGTCGACCACATGGCCGAAATAAGGGTTGGCGGCGGCGTTGTTGACCAGGATGTCGAGCCGGCCGTGCTGGGCTTTCACCTTGGCGAAGGTGGCTTCGATCTGCTCCAGCTCGCCGATGTGGCAGGCCATGGCCTCGGCACTGCCGCCGGCGGCGCGGATCGCCGCGGCCACGTGCTCGCAGCCCTCCAGCTTGCGGCTGGTGACGATGACGTGCGCTCCCTGCCCGGCGAGCAGCTTCGCGATCGCCTCGCCGATGCCGCGACTGGCGCCGGAGACCAGCGCCACCCGGCCGCTCAGATCGAATAGTTGGGTTGCCATGGCGGGATTCTCCTCAGATCGACATGACCAGATGCCCGCCGTCGACCGGCAACAGGGCACCGTTGATGAAGGAGCCCGCATCGCTGGCAAGCAGCAGCAGCGGGCCGTCGATTTCGTCCATGCGCCCCAGGCGTCCGCCCGGCGTGGCGGCGATGTACTGCTGCCCGGCGGCGCTGTCGAAGTATGCGTCGTTCATCTCAGTCTTGAAGTAGCCCGGGCAGATGGCATTGACGCGGATGCCCTTGCCGGCCAGCTCCAGCGCCATGTGTTTGGTGAGCTGGATCACCCCGGCCTTGGTGGCGGAATAGATGCCGTGGCCGCGGCTGGTGGCCATCCCCAGTACCGAGGCGATGTTGACGATGGCGCCGCCCTTGCCGGCCGCGAGCAGGCGCCGCGCGGCCTCGGCGGCGACCAGCCAGGCGCCCTTGAGGTTGGTGTCCACCACCCAGTCCCAGTCGGCTTCGCTCGCCTTGTGCACCATCCCGGGCGCGGCCACCCCGGCGTTGTTGACCAACACATCGACGGTTCCAAAGCGCGCCTCGGCGGCGGCGAAGGCGGCGGCGACGCTGGCCGCATCGGTGACATCCATGGCCACCGCCAGCGCCCGCTCGGGGCCGACTTCCGCTACCAGTCGGTGCAGGCGATCCTCGCGGCGGGCACCGGCCACCACCTGCGCACCGGCCGCGGCCAGGACGCGGACGAAGTGCTCGCCGAAGCCACTCGATGCGCCGGTGACCAACGCCACCCGGCCCTTCAGATCGAAGTTCGCGCTCATCGCCATGTCCTCATCGCCATGTCCTCATGGAAAAGCCCTCACGGAAAAGCCCTCAGGGTTTCACCACCACCTTGCCGCGGACATTGCGCCCGGTGACGTACTTGATCGCCTGGATGCCGTCGGCGAGGCGAAATTCGCGGTCGATCACCGGCCGCACCTTGCCCTGCTCGACCCACGCCAGCAGCTCGCGCATGTTGGCGGCGTGGGCCTCGGGTTCCTTGCGGGTGAATTCGCCCCAGAACACGCCGACCACGGAATAGCCCTTCACCAGGGTCAGATTCACCGGCAGTGTGGGAATGCGGCCGGAGGCGAAGCCCACGATCAGCAGCCGCCCGTCCCAGGCCATGGCGCGAGAACAGGCATCGAAGGCATCGCCGCCCACGGCGTCGTACACCACGTCGGCGCCGCGTCCGTCGGTGTGTGCCTTGATCGCCTGGTTGAGATCCTCGCGGCTGTAGTTGATGCCCAGGTCGGCGCCCTGGGACTTGGCGAACTCGATCTTTTCGTCGCTGGAGCAGACCGCGATTACCCGCGCGCCGATGGCCTTGCCGATCTGCACCGCGCCGATGCCGGTGCCGCCGGCAGCGCCCAGCACCACCAGGGTCTCCCCCGCCTGGAGGCGGCCGCGCTGGCGCAGCGCGTGGTGGGCGGTGCCGGTGGCGCACAGCAGCGCCGCGCCCTCGGCCACCGACAGCAACGCCGGCAGCCGATGCAGCTCGGTGGTGAGCGCTGCGACCCGCTCGGCATAGGCGCCGCTGCCCATGTGCCAGCCGAATACCCGGTCGCCCACGGCAAAGCCCGTGGCGCCGGAACCGAGCGCTGCGACCGTGCCGGCGAATTCGCTGCCCGGTACGAATGGGCACTGGGGCCGCGCCTGGTACTTGCCTTCCACCAGCAGGCCGTCGGGAAAGTTCACGCCGATCGCCTCGACATCGACCAGCACCTCGTTGTCCGCCGGGACCGGATCGGGAAACTCGCGATAGACCAGATTGTCGACCGGGCCGTAGGCCTCGCAGACCAGCGCTTTCATGTCATGCCCCCTGAGTTGACTTGAGTTCTTGTGAACGCCTTCAGAGCTCGCCCTGTTCGCGCAGGAAGTCGACCGCCATCTCCGCCATCGGCCGGGTCATCTTGCCGTAGGTCAACGCCTGGGTACTGGAGGCGGTGCCATCCTGATAGCGATTCATGATGCCCTGCAGGATCGCGGCAAAGCGGAAGAAGCTGAAGCCCAGATAGAACGACCAGTCGGGAATGCCATCCAGCCCCATGCGCTCACAGTAGCGGGCGACATACTCCTCCTCGCTGGGGATGCCCAGAGCGCGGCGGTCGAGACCGCCCAGGCCGCCGAGATTGCCCAGATCCGGATTGGCGGGAATGCGCAATTGCATGCACTGGTAGGCGATGTCGGAAAACGGATGGCCGAGGGTGGACAGCTCCCAGTCCAGGACCGCGATGATCTCGGGCCGGTCCTTGGCGAACATCAGGTTGTCGAGCCGGTAGTCGCCGTGGATCAGCGCCACGCGGCCATCGTCGGCGGGCATGCGCCCCGGCAGCCACTCCATCAGGGTTTCCATGGCCTCGATGCGCTCGGTCTCGGAGGCGCGGTACTGCTTGACCCAGCGGTTGCACTGGCGCTCGAAATAATTGCCCGGCTTGCCGAAATCCGCGAGCCCGACGGCCGCGACATCGACCTGATGCAGATCGGCGAGCACCGCGTTCATGCGGTCGTACATGGCGGCGCGATCGGCATTGGCGAAGCCCTGCAGCGGCGCGTCCCAGTAGACGTTGCCGTCGAGGAAATCCATCACATAGAACATGCTGCCGATGACGTCGTCGTCCGCACACAGCACCCGCATCCGCGGCACGGGCACGCGGGTGGCGGCGAGCGCCTGCATCACCCGGTATTCGCGGTCCACCGCGTGCGCGGAGGGCAGCACCTCGCCCGGCGGCTTGCGGCGCAGCACATAGCGGCCGCTGCTTGCGGTGAGCAGAAAAGTGGGGTTGGACTGGCCGCCCTCGAACTTCTCGGCTTTTTCCAGGCTGCCGAAGCCGGGGATCTGCGCGGCCAGGTAGCTGCCCAGGCGATCCAGCGGCAGTTGGTCGATCGGTTGTGCCATCGA
>JADLCO010000174.1 GCA_020847115.1 Pseudomonadales bacterium
CAGATCCTTGCGGCGCCAGCGCCAGGGCGTGAGCCAACGCTGCTGCACGCGGTGCAGGTCGATCAGGTACAGGGGACGATCCGCCGGCGGCAGCCTGCGCCAGCGCGGCGCGGTGTCGAGCAGCAGATGGCAGAGGTAGAAATCGCGGTGGTTGAGACCATTGTCGTGCAGCGTGCGCGCCAGCTCGGCGATGCGCCCCACCAGCCGGCGGCGCTCGCGCACGCCCAGCGCCGCCAGCCCACCGCCGGCGCAGAAGGATTCCAGATCGACGCTGGGTTCGAGCGCCTCGGTGACCAGGAACGACAGCTGCCGCGCCGGATTCCAGCCGCGCTTGCCGAAGGCGACCGCGCGCATGGTGTCGAGACCCAGCGCCCGCAGGCGGGCGATGGCGCGCCATTCGCGCTCCGCGCCCAGCACCGGCAGGCGCAGGCGCAGCAGGTTCTTGGCGATCTCGCCCCAGCCGACGCCGCGGTGGATCTTGGCAAAGTAGGCGCGGCCGTCGAGCTCGAAGCGCAGCGTGCGGCGGCCCTCGAGGGCGCGGTACTCCCGGCCCTCGAGCCGCAGCACTTCGGCGAAGGGATCGCGTTGCGCCCAGGCGCGGGCCAGTTCGCCGCCGATCACGAGGCGCATCGGCGCTCCGCCCTCGGCGCCAGCTGCTCGATCAGCTCGGCGGCGCGTTCCGGCAACCGGTAGATATCGGCGTGCTCGGCCCAGGCCAGCGCGCGCTGCCGCAGCACGGCGCGGTCGCCGCCGAGCAGCGCCGCCAGGGCGCGATCGAAGGCACTTTGTCGATAGGGTTCCGGCAGCACCTCGCCGGCCGCGGCGGCGGCGACGTGGCGGGCGTAGCCGCAGTTGGCGGTGGTCAGCACCGGCAAGCCGGCGACCAGCGCCTCCAGGAGCACGGTTCCCGTGTTTTCACTGTAGGCCGGATGCACCAGTAGATCGGCACCCTGCAGAAAGCGCGGCACGTCGTCGCGGCCGGCGAAAAAGCGCACCCGCCCGGCGACGCCGAGCCGCCGGGCCAAGCGCCGGAAGGCGGCCGGATCGTCCTGGCCGATCACGAACAGTTGCGTGGCGGCGAGCGCCGGCGGCAGCGCGGCCAGGCCGTGCAACACCCGGTCGAGACCCTTGGTGCGAAAGCCCGAACCGATCTGCAACAACAGCGGCTGATTGGGACCGAGTCCGAATTCGGCGCGAAACTCCGCGCGGATCGCCGCCGCATCCGGCGGCGCGCGGCGGCTGCGGTCGATGCCCGGCGGCAGGGCGTGGAAGCGCTCCGCCGGAGTGCCGTAGTGGCGCACGAAGAACGGTCGTTGCAGGTCGGAAAGCATCAGGATCTGGGTGCGCGCCGCGGCATCGAACACCGCTGCCTCGTAGCGCGCGAAGTGCCGATAGCGTGGCAGCAGCCGGTACGGTGCGCCGCGCTGGGTGTGCGCCTTGTGGGCATAGCAGGGATCGGCGGCATAGTAGATGTCGAGCCCGGGCATCTTGTTGAAACCGATCACCGCATCGGCCGGGTCGCTGGCGAGCTGGCGCTGCACCGCAGCGCTGAAGCGCCGGTAGCGCGCCGGGCCGGTCAGGCCGCGGACGCAGAGGATCTCGACATCCAGCTCCGGCGGGCGCGCACCCTGCCACGCCAGGGTCAGCACCCGGGCCTGGTGGCCGCGGGCCCGGCAGGCCAGGGCGATGCGCAGGAAATCCCGCTGCAGGCCGCCGTAGGGAAAGTACTTGTAGAGGCAGAACACCAGCCGCATCGCCTTCGGCCGCCGTCAGTCGCCGTCGAGCAGGCGCTCGGCGGCCGCGAGTACCAGTTCGGGCCGCAAGTCCTCGAGACACTTGTGATGGCGCTTGGGGCACTCGCGCTGAAAGCACGGGCCGCAGTCCACCGGGATCGCGAGCGTCTCGGCGCGCTCCGACTGCGGCGGCGTGAATGCCGGACTGCTGGCGCCGTAGACCACCACCAGCGGGCGGTCGAGCGCGGCGGCGATGTGCATCAGCCCCGAGTCGTTGCTGACCACCAGGCTGGCGGCGGCGGGCAGGTCCACGGCATCGGCGAGCTCGGTGGCACCAGCCAGATTGCGGACACTGGCACGCTGCGCGGGCGCCAGTTGCGCGACGATCGCCTCCGCGACTTCGCGATCGCGCGCCGAACCCAGCAGCCAGACCTGCCAGCCGCGCGCGATCAGGGTCTGCGCGACTGCCGCGTAATGGCGCTCCGGCCAGCGCTTGGCGGGGCCGAACTCGGCGCCCGGGCACAGCGCCAACACCGGGATCGAGGGCTCCAGCTCGAAGCGCTCGCGCAGCGCCGCGAGGCGCTCGGGGTCGGCGCGCAGCCGTGGCTTGGGCAGAGGATCGGGCAGCGGATGTCCTGGCGGCCAGGCCAGCGCCACGAAGCGCTCGACCATGAGGGGGTAGCGGCGCCGGTCGAGCAGGCGGATATCGTTGAGCAGCCCAAAGCGCATCTCGCCGCGCCAGCCGGTGCGCACCGGGATACCGGCGAAGGCGGGGATCAGCGCCGACTTGAAGGAGTTGGGCAGCACGATGGCGCGATCGAAGCGCTTGGGCACCAGCCCGCGCGCCAGCGCCAGGCGGCCGCCCAGATTGAACTCCCCGTGGGCGAAGGGCAGGTCGATGGCGGCATCCACTTCCGGCATCCGGGCCAGCAGCGGCCGGCTCCAGGCCGGCGCCAGCACGGTGATGCGGCACTCCGGATGGCGCCGGCGCAGCGCCATGAACAGCGCCTGCGCCATCACCATGTCGCCGACCCAGGCGGCGCCGACGACCAGGATCCTGGGCCCGCGCCGGTCGCCCGGGTCGGAGGTCATGGTCAGTCGGCGACCGGCGTCAGCCACTCCGGATGGACGTCGCCGCGGCCACGCACGGCATCGAAATACAGATTCTGCAAGCGCGTGGTGATGGGTCCGCGGCGGCCGCTGCCGATTACCCGATTGTCCAGCTCGCGGATCGGTAGCACCTCGGCCGCAGTGCCGGTGAAGAAGGCTTCGTCGGCGACATAGACCTCGTCGCGGGTGATGCGCTTCTCGCGCACCTCGTAGCCGCATTCGTGCGCGAGCTGGATCACCGAATCGCGGGTGATGCCGTCGAGGCAGGAGGTCAGCTCGGGGGTATAGAGCACGCCGCGGTTGACGATGAAGATATTCTCGCCGCTGCCCTCGGCGACATAGCCCTCAGGGTCGAGCAGCAGCGCCTCATCGTAGCCGGACTGCAAGGCCTCGCGCAGCGCCATCATCGAGTTGGTGTAATTCCCCGTCGCCTTGGCCTTGCACAAGGTGATGGTGACGTGATGGCGGGTGATCGACGAGGTGCGAATGCGGATCCCCTGCTCCAGCGCCTCCGGGCTCATGTAGGAGGGCCACTCCCAGGCGGCGACGGCGACATGGGTGAGCAGGCCATCGGCGCGCAGCCCCATGCCCTCCGAACCCAGAAAGGCGAGCGGGCGCACATAGGCCTCGCGCAAGCCATTGGCGCGCACCACTGCGCGTTGTGCGGCATTGAGGGTATCGGCATCGAACGGCATGTCCATGCCGAGGATCTTGGCGGAATTGAACAGTCGCTTGGTGTGATCCTGGAGGCGGAAGATGGCGGTGCCGGCGCGCTCGGTGTGGTAGGCGCGCACGCCCTCGAACACACCCATGCCGTAGTGCAGGGTGTGAGTCAGCACATGCACCTTGGCCTCGCGCCACGGCACCAGTTGGCCGTCGAACCAGATGAATCCGTCGCGATCCGCAAAGGACATGGGCTAGGTCTCCTCAACGATGTGGTTTGGGTGCAGCAGGCGTTCCCAGATGGCGGTCACCGTGGCGCGCGTGGCGGCGAATTCGGCCGCGGGCACCAGCGCCGGCTGGCGTTGCAGTTGCAGGCGGTGCCCGGCCATGCGGTAGCCCTTGTAGGCCTCGCGCAGGGTTTCGGCGTCCAGCGCGCGCAGCACGCCCGCCGCCTCGAGGTCACCCAGGATGCGAATGTTGTCGGTCCAGCGGGTCAATTCGGGGTGGCGATGGGATTCGGCCAAGACCAGGAATTGAACCATAAATTCGATATCCACGATACCGCCGGGATCCTGCTTCAGATCAAATAGGCCAGTCCCCAAACCCTGCGCCTTGCTGCCCAGATGGTCGCGCATCTTCTCGCGCATGGCGCGCACCTCCGCGGCCAGCGCGGCGCGCTCGCGCCGGCGGCAGAGCACGGCGTGGCGGATCTCGGCAAAGCGCGCGGCCAAGGTCTCGCCGCCCACGATGGCGCGGGCGCGCACCAGCGCCTGGTGCTCCCAGACCCAGGCGCTGTCCGCCTGATAGCGGGCGAAGGCGGCGAGCGAACTGACCAGCAACCCGGAGTTGCCGGAGGGCCGCAGGCGCATGTCCACCTCGTAGAGCACCCCGGAGGCGGTGCGCGCACTCAAAATGTGGATGATGCGCTGACCCAGGCGGATGAAGAACTGCTCGTTGCTGAGAGGCTGGGCGCCATCGGTTTCGCGGGCACCGTCGTCGGCGTCGTGGAGGAACACCAGGTCGAGGTCGGAGCCGTGGGCGAGCTCGATGCCGCCGAGCTTGCCATAACCCAGGATCAGCAATCCCGGCGGCGGTGCCCCGGGCGCGGCAGCGGGTTCCCCGTGGCGGGCCACCAAGTGGGCGCGGGCGATATCGAGCACCGCGGCCAGGATCGCCTCGGCCAGCCAGGTCAGCTGGTCGCTGACCTGCATCAGCGGCAGCGCGCCGGTGATCTCAGCCGCCGCCGCGCGCAGGGCATGGTCACGGCGGAAGTAGCGCAGCGCTTCCATCTGCGCCTCGAGGTCGTCGCTTGGCGTGCGCGCCAGGTATTCGCGCAGTTCGCGGGCGATGCCGTCGCGGTCCGGCGGCGCATAGAGGGCGGCGGGGTCGAGCAGCTCGTCGAGCAGCGCCGGGTGCTGGGCCAGCTCGTCGGCGATCCAGGGGCTCGCGGCGCACAGGCGCACCAGCTGCCGGCGGGCGCCCGGATTTTCACTGAGCAGGGTCAGATAGACGCTGCGCCGCGCCACCGCCACCACCACCGCGATCACCCGCCGCAGGGTGCCGGTAGGCTGCGCCGCTCCGGTGCAGGCGCCGATGATCAACGGCATCAGCCGATCGAGTCGGGTACGCGCCTCCGCGGTCATCGCCTGGATGGGGCGTGCCGCGTGCAGCTCGGCCAGCGCGGCTGCGGCGGCATCCCCCTGATCGTCGTAGCCGAGTGCCGCCAAGTCCTCGGCGCTTCCCGCCTGCAACCAGAGGCTGCGCAGCCGGTCCTCGTCCACCTCGTCACCACCCGGAGCGACCACGGCATCGAACAGTTGCCGCACCCGGGCGCGTGCGGCGCCGAGCGCCGCGGCGAAGCCCGGCCAGTCCGGGTAGCCCAGCACCGCGGCGAGGCATTCGCGCACGTCGGGGTCGGTGGGCAGTTGCTGGGTCTGCTGGTCGCGCCGGGCCTGCAGCGCGTGCTCGGTGTCGCGCAGCAGGCGGTAGTCCTGCCACAGCCTGGCGCCGGCGCCCTCCGGGAGCAGGCGCTCGGCGTCGATCAGGTCGAGCACCTCGTGCAGGCGCTGGGTCTGGAAGCGGCGGTCGCGGCCGCCGCGAATCAGCTGAAAGGACTGGGCGATGAACTCGATCTCGCGGATGCCGCCGCTGCCGAGCTTGACGTCGTCGGCCAGTTCACGGCGCGCCACCTCGCGGTTGATCAGCGCCTTCAGGTCGCGCAGCGCCTGGATCACCGAGTAATCGATGTACTTGCGGTAGGTGAAGCCGCGCAGCAGCGCCGCGAGCCGGTCGCGGGCGGCGGACGTGCCGCTGATCGGCCGCGCCTTGATCATCGCATAGCGCTCCCAGTCGCGGCCCTGGGTCTGGTAGTAGTCGGCAAGCGCATCGAAACTCGCGACCAGCGGGCCGCTGTCGCCGTAGGGGCGCAGGCGCATGTCGACGCGGAATACGAAGCCCTCCGCGGTGTGCTCGTCGAGGGCGCGGATCAGCTTGCGCCCAAGGCGCAGGAAGAACTCCTGATTGTCGAGGCTGCGGGCACCGTCGGTCTCGCCGCCCTCGGGGTAGGCGAAGATCAGGTCGATGTCGGAGGACAGGTTGAGCTCGCCGCCGCCGAGCTTGCCCATCGCCACCACCACCAGCTCCTGGGGTGCGCCGGAGTCGGCGCCGCGCGGCGTGCCCCACTGGGCGCAGGCAAGGGGATGGAGTACATCGAGCGCGCCGCGCACGCTGGCCTCGGCCAGTTCGCTGAGCGCGCCCAGCGTCTCCTCCAGTGGTGCCTTGCGGGTCAGATCCCGCCAGACGATGCGCAGCATCCACAGATTGCGGAAGCGGCGCAGCCGTACCCCGAGATCGCCCTCGCCCGCGCAGCCGGCGAGCCGCGCGCCAAGCTCTACGGCGATCGCATCGGGGCTCCAAGGGCCCTGGAAGCCACCCGCCTCGGCAAGATCGACGAAGGCCCCCGCCTGGCGCCGGCACACGCCGGCGGCAAATTCGCTGGCCGACCATACCCAGGCCAGCTCCGCGGCGAAGGCGGCATCGGCGCACAGCCGTTCGAAACGCTCCCGCTCGGCGGGCGTCGCGGCATCCCAGAACTGCTCGCGCAAGCGCGCAAACAGCGCGGCGCGGGCCGCCGACAGTGGCCACTCACTGCGCACCGCTCAGCGCCCCAGTTCCGGCGTGACGCGCAGCACCTCGGCCACCGAAGTGACGCCAGCACCAACCTTCTGCGCCCCCGCCAGACGCAGCGTGCGCATCCCTTCGCGCAGCGCCTGGGTGCGCAGCGCGGCGATGTCGCAGCGCTCGGCAATCAGGGGCTTGAGGGTGTCGGTCAGCACCATGATCTCATACAGCCCCTGGCGGCCCAGATATCCGGTCTCGCGGCATTCCAGGCAACCGCCGGGCTCCCCGAACTGCGCGGGCAGGGCCGCCTTCCAGGGCTGCACCAGGCCGTGCCAGGCGGCCGGGTCGGCCGGCCCCCGGCGCACGCAGTGGGGGCACAGGGTGCGCACCAGGCGCTGGGCCATGACGCCGTTGAGGGTGACCTGGAGCAGATGCGCGGGCACGCCCAGGTCGAGCAGCCGGGTGATCGCGGTGGGAGCGTCGTTGGTGTGCAGGGTGGACAGCACCAGGTGGCCGGTGAGCGCCGCCTGGATCGCCATTTCGGCGGTTTCCAGATCGCGGATCTCGCCGACCATGATGATGTCCGGGTCCTGGCGCATCAGGGTGCGCACGCCCTCGGCAAAACCGAACTGGATCTGCGGCTGCACCTGGGTCTGGTTGAAGCTGTCCTCGACCATTTCGATGGGGTCTTCCACCGTGCTGACATTGACGTCCTCGGTGGCGAGCTGCTTGAGCGTCGAGTAGAGGGTGGTGGTCTTGCCCGAGCCGGTGGGTCCGGTGACCAGCACGATGCCGTGGGGCTGGTCGACCATCTGCTGCCAGCGGCGATGGTCGTCGCCGGTGAGGCCGAGCTCGGTGAAGCTGCGCAGCAGCACTTCGGGATCGAAGATGCGCAGCACCATCTTCTCGCCGAACGCGGTGGGCAGGGTGGACAGGCGCAGCTCCACCTCGCCGCCGGCCGGGGTGCGCGTCTTGATACGGCCGTCCTGGGGCTTGCGCTTTTCGGCAACGTTCATGCGGCCGAGGATCTTGAGGCGGCTGGTGACCGCGGCCAGCACCGGGCTCGGCAGCTCGTAGACCCGGTGCAGGATGCCATCGATGCGAAAGCGCACCTTGCCCAGCTCGCGGCGCGGCTCGATGTGGATGTCGCTGGCGCGCTGGTCGAAGGCATACTGGAGCAGCCAGTCGACGATGTTGACGATGTGCTGGTCCTGGGCGTCCGGGTCCTTGAGCGACCCGAGTTCCAGCAGCTGTTCGAAATTGCCGCTACCGGGGCGGCCGCCGGCCACCGCGCTGCCGGCGCCGAACACCGAGCGCGACAGGCTGTAGAACTCGAGCAGGTACTTGTCGAGCTCGGCGGGATTGGCCACCACCCGCCGCACCTGCTTGCGCGTGGCCTGCTCGAGGCCCGCCACCCAACTGGTCACGAACGGCTGGGCGGTGGCGATGACGATCTCCTCGGCGCCCACTTCGAGGCACAGGATGCCGTGGCGCTTGGCGAACTCGAAGGACATCACCCGGGTCACCTCGGCGACCCGGATCTTCAGCGGATCGATGCGCTGCACCTCGAGCCCGGCGGCATCCGCCAGCCAGCGAGTGAGGGTGTCGAGGTCGAGCAGCCGGCCCGGCCGGGCGGCGTTGGCGAGCTGCTAGCCGGCGAGGTAGGCCAGGGGATGCTTGAGCGCCTGCTCGCGCGAACGCGGCGAGCCGGCGAGCAGGTTGGCATCGGCGCGGCGGACCAGGCCGGCGGCGACCAGTTGCTCCAGCGTCGCCGCGAGTTCCAGCACCTGTCCGGGTTTGAATGCGACTGCCATGCCGTATACGCCATCCGGTCTGCCTGCCGCCGGATTGTAGCGCAGCCCGCGGCCGGCGCCGGACCAGGGGCCACCCCGGTGGGAGATCGGCGGATTTTTCCTTACACTCGCCGGCCCGATCCGGTGTAACCGCAGGTGCCCATGGCCACGCCCTCCCTCGACCATTGGTGGCAACCCTTCACCAATGTGCGCGCCTTTCGCGACAATCCGCGGCTGATCGCGCGCGGTGAAGGCTGCTTCGTCTACACGCCGGACGGCCGCGAGATCCTCGACATCACCGCCGGACTCTGGTGCGCCAACCTCGGCCACGGCCGTCGCGAGATCGCCGAGGCCGTGCAGCGGCAATTGCTGGAGCTGGATTTTGCGCCACCATTCCAGTTCGGCGCGCCCGTCACCTTCGCATTCGCCGCCAAACTGGCCGAATACGCGCCGCCGGGGCTCGATCGCATCTTCTTTACCAAGTCCGGCTCGGAATCGGTGGAGACCGCGCTCAAGATCGCCTACGCCTGGCAGCGCGCCCGCGGCCAGGGCACCAGGACCCGCTTCATCGCCCGCGAACGGGGCTACCACGGCGTCAATGTGGGCGGTACCTCGCTGCAGGGCATCGCCAACAACCGCAAGGGTTTTCCGGTCCTGGACAACGTCGACTTCCTGCCCGACCTGCTCGATATCCCCGCCAACGCCTTCAGCCGCGGCCTGCCACAGAACGGAGCCGACAAGCTGGTGGCGCTGGAGAAGATCATCGCCCTGCGCGGCGCCGAGAACATCTGCGCGGTGATCGTCGAGCCCATCGTCGGCGCCGGCGGCATGGTGCCACCCCCGGTGGGTTATCTGGAACGGCTGCGCGAGCTGTGTACCCAACACGACATCCTGCTCATCTTCGATGAAGTGGTGACCGGTTTTGGCCGCACCGGCGCCGCCTTCGCCGCCACCCGGCTCGGCGTGACTCCGGACCTGATGACCACCGCCAAGGCGATCAACGGCGGCGCCGTGCCCATGGGCGGCGTGTTCGTGCGCCGCGACATCCAGGAGGCCATCTTCGCCGCCGCACCCAAGGGTGGCCCGGAACTGTTTCACGGCAATACCTACGCCGGTGCGCCGGTGGCCACGGCCGCGGGTCTGGCCGCCTTCGAAATCTACGAGCGAGAGGGCCTGCTCACCCGTGCCGCCGGCCCCATCGGCCGCTACTGGGAGGATGCCCTGCACAGCCTGCGCGATGTACCGCAGCTCATCGACATCCGCAATTTCGGCCTGCTAGGCGCGGTGACCCTGGCGCCCGACGCGCGTTATCCCGGTGCTGCCGGCGTGCCGGTACACAACCGCTGCTGGGAGAACGGCCTGCTGTGCCGCGCGGTGGGCGACAATCTGGTGATGTCGCCGCCGCTGGTGATTTCCGAGCACGAGATCGACCTGTTCATCGAGCGGCTGAGGAAGTCGATTTTGGAAGTACGGCCAGGGTGATCCGAGAACGGCCGTCGGATGAAACGTGATACCCGTCAGGTTGTGCCACTGGCGCGGGTTGACGCCCAGACGGCACTGCCCGTACCATCCGATCGGTTATCCTTTGAATTGTCAAGGAAAATCGACGTAATGGCCCTATCAAGGATGACCTCTCGAAAACGCCAAGATTCTCGTTCTTCCGCCATATTCATAAGGCCGACCCGGGCAAGCACCGCTGTAAGCGAGTCTTCCCCGAAGTTGACGCCGCTACCTGTTCAGGAGCACTAGAAGGACATGCAAACTCTGACTCGTACAAGTACCGCCATGCTGGCTGCTCTGGCCATGGCCGGTTGCGCGGCGCCCTATTCGGAAGCGCCTCTGGCAACCAATTTTCCTACCACGCAGCAGGAAAAACTCCAGGCAGTAGCACATTGGAATGCGATTTCCACCGACTTGGCCAAAGAGGTGATGACGGCGCTGCCGTCGCCACTGAGCGGCAATCTCTATGTGACAACCGGTCAAGAGTCACCTTTCACCGAGGCCGTGAAAGAGCAACTGACCACGGCAATGGTCCGTGGCGGCTACCCGGTGGCCACACAGCCAGATGGCGCACTCAAGGTTGAGCTTAGTACGCAGGTGGTGGAATTTTCCGAAGCCCGGAAGCAAAACAAATGGAGTGGACGGCCAACCGCTGTGGTCACTGGCCTCTGGGCGGTACGCACGCTGAGCACCG
>JADLCO010000175.1 GCA_020847115.1 Pseudomonadales bacterium
GATCGACTTCGCGTGGCCGATGTGCAGGTAGCCGTTGGGCTCGGGCGGAAAGCGCGTCACCACCTGGCGGACGGCACCCGAGGCCAGGTCCTGCTCGATGATCTGCTCGATGAAATTGCGCGGTTTGTCGGAATCCATCGCGGACCTTGCTGGCATGCTCGGGCGGAGCGGCTGCGGGAGGGAAAAACCGGCGAATTATAGCCAGCGCCCGGACCCCGGGAAACGCCGGGACACTCAAGCAAGGGCGATTTCCCAGCAGCCTGCTATGATTTACGCCCCTTTGGTTCACGGCCAGTACCCATGATCACGCTGCACACCAACCATGGCGACATCGCCATCGAACTCGACTTCGAGCGGGCGCCCAAGACCGCCGCCAACTTTCTTCAATATTGTCTGGACGATTTCTATGCCGGCACCATCTTTCACCGCGTGATCGACGGCTTCATGATCCAGGGCGGCGGCATGGACGCTGACATGCGCGAGAAGCGCGGCCGTGCGCCCATCGAAAACGAGGCCGACAACGGCCTCAAAAACGACCTCGGCACTCTGGCCATGGCGCGCACCAACGACCCGCATTCCGCGTCGTCGCAATTCTTCATCAACGTGGCCAACAACGACTTCCTGAATCACACCGGCAAGAATCCCCGCGGCTGGGGCTATGCCGTGTTCGGCCGCGTGGTCGCGGGCATGGAGGTGGTCAACCAGATCAAGGGCGTGCCCACCGGCAGTTCCGGCTTCCACCAGGACGTGCCCCAGACCACCGTCGAGATCGAGCGCGTCACCGTGTCGGAGGACTACCGCAACCGCTGAGCGCGGAGCCCGTGACCGCGCTGTTCGTCGCCGACCTCCATCTCGCCCCCGAACGCCCGACCATCACCCGGGCGTTCCTCGACTTTCTGGCTGGTGCCGAAGCCGCCGACCTCTACATCCTCGGCGACCTGTTCGAGGCCTGGGTGGGCGATGACGACGACGGCCCGCTGGCGCGCGCCGTGATCGCGGCGCTGGCAGCCGCCAGCGCCCGTGGCGTGCGGGTCCACTTCCAGGCCGGCAACCGCGATTTCAGCGTTGGCCGCCGCTTCGCGCGGGAGACCGGCGCGCGCCTGCTGGGCGACCAGGAGTTGATCTCGACCCATGGCCGGCGCCTGCTGTTGCTCCATGGCGATACCCTGTGCACCGACGACGTCGCCTATCAGCGCTTCCGCCGCTGCGTGCGCCACCCGCTGACGCTGTTCGCCCTGCGCCGGCTGCCCTTGGCGGTGCGTCATCGCATCGCCCGGCGTTGGCGCGAAACCAGCATCCGCCACAACCGCAACAAGCCCGAGTCCATCATGGACGTGAACGAACAGGCGGTGGCCGCGGCCTTCCGCGACTCGGGCGCGCAGCTGATGATCCACGGCCACACCCATCGCCCCGGGCGGCACGGCTACCGGATCGACGACCGCCACTGCGAGCGCATCGTGCTCGGGGACTGGAGCGATGCCGGAGGCTGGTGCGCCCGCATCGACGATGCGGGTTCCCTGGAGCTGCGCACGCTGCCGATCTGACGGCCGGCAAAACCACGATGCGTTGGTTGCGGCCGAGCCCGATCAGTCCGAGCTGCATCGCGGGCCCTCCCCGGATTGCTGCGTTCGGCCGCTGCCCCGCCTCAGCGGCGCTCGTAGCGACCCACCAGACGATTCATGCCGATCACCAGCGGCTCGATGCGCTGCAACAGCTCCAGCTGCGACAGACCCGGCGGCAACTGCGGCCGCTCCTTCAGTGCCAACAGCCAGAAGTAGTAATGGTGGGGGCCGTGCCCGTTGGGCGGCATGGGGCCGTTGTAACCGGGTTTGCCGAAGTCATTGCGGCCCGCGGTGAACTCGGTGGCACCCTCGGACAGACTGGTCACCGATGCCGGGATGTCGTAGAGCACCCAGTGCCCGAAGCCGTAGGTGCCGTTGGCGGCCACCAGCGGCGCATCCGGGTCATGGCAGATCAGCGCAAAGGACTGGGTGCCGGCCGGAACATCGGTCCAGGCCAAGGGCGGCGACACGTCCTCGCCCTCTCCCGTGTGCCGGGCCGGGATCGCCCCGCCGGCACTGAATGCGGAACTGGTGAGCTGCATTTTCGATGGCGCGAAGCCCATGACTACGATCTCCTGCCCAACGCTCTGGAGGCACCAAGCCTAGTCGCCATCGCCGCGGATTTGAAGGGCGTCGGCATCAAGCCGCCGCAGGCGGCCCCGAGTGAAAGCGAAATTCGGTGTCCGGGCTTTCGACGAGCTCCCGCTCGCGGGCCGCGAAGACCGCGATGCGCGCCTCGATGTCGCCGCCGAAGGATCGGGCCAGGTCCAGATAGTGGCGGAAGTGGCGCGCCTCGGAGCGCAACAGGGAGCGGTAGAAATCGGCCAGCTCGGCATCCAGCCGCGGCGCCAGCGCGGCGAAGCGCTCGCAGGAGCGCGCCTCGATGAAGGCCCCGGCGATCAGGGTGTCCACCAGGCGCTGCGGTTCGGCGCGCCGCACCAACTCGTGCAGGGCCGCGGCATAGCGGCCGGCGGAAAGCGGTCGGTAGGGGATGCCGCGCGCCTGCAGCAAGGCCACCACCTGCTCGAAATGGCGCAGCTCCTCCCGCGCCAGCCGCGACATGCGCTGCAACAGCGCGCCCCGTTCCGTATAGCGATACAGCAGCCCGAGCGCGGTGCTCGCCGCCTTCTTCTCGCAGTTGGCGTGATCGATCAGCAACGCCTCCCGATGTTCCAGGGCGGCATCGAGCCAGGCCGCCGGCGTGGCGCAGGGGAGGAAGTCGGTGATGGCGTCGAGCGCCGCCGCGTCGGGCATCAGCCGCCCATCATGGCTTTCAGCGCCTGATCCCGGTCGCGGTTGACCGCCTGGATCGAGGGGTTCTGGTCCATCAGCGCCAGCCAGCCGCCGAGCCCTGGGATCTCGTCGGCGAGCTTGCGGCCGAGCGCCTTCTCCACCGCCATGCCCCCCAGGGTGACCGTGTAGTAGAGCATCAGGTCGGCATAGGTGAGCTCGGCACCGGCGGCATAGGGCTTGAACTGGAGCAGCTTGTTGAGCGCGGCCACGCCCTTGTCGAGCTGGGCCGAGACCGCCTGCTTGGTCTGGTCATCGAGCGGAGCGCCGAAGAACACCGCGCCGAACAGCTGGCGGGCGACCAGTTCCAGGTACAGCTCGGTGCTCTTCATCAGCTCGCGCACCTTGGCGCGCCGGAAGCTGTCGGCAGGCAGCAGCGGCAGGTCGGAGGAAATATCCTCGATGAATTCGAGGATCACGTTGGTCTCGGTGATGCAGCCTTCGGCCACCTCCAGGCAGGGGATCTTGCCCATCGGGCTCTTGGCGAGGAAGTTCGGGTCGGCGCCGGGCCGCACCATCACCTCCTCGAACTGAAAACCCTTCTCCAGCAGGGCCGCCTTGACCATGTTGTAGTAATCGCTGACCGGAAAACCGTAGAGCTTGAGCATGGGAACATCTCCGTTGGGAAATTGGCACTCAGCGCGCGGCGAACCGCAAACCGGGTTCGACATAGCGTTCGTAGTGGGCCACCGACAGCGCATGGCAGTCTCGTTCCACCGCGCGGCACAGGGCTGCGGGGCTGGACCCGGCGCCGGGCCGCAGGCGGAAGCCGCAATCCGCGGGCAGGTCGGGGCCGCAGCGGCGCAACAGGTCGTAGAGCCAGCGATGGGGATCCCGCGTCGGATCGCGGGGGATCCGGCGCGCGTCCAGGGCCGCGGCCAGCCGCTCGGCGTCGAACAGCTCCACCCGGTTGGCGAGCACGCGGGCGAGGAAGGCATCGAGGCGCCCCACTACCAGGCGGCGCTCGGCGGCACTGAAGGCATTCCAGCGGTTGACCTCGTGGGCGAAGCGCATGCAGCCCCGGCAGACGCTGTCGCCGATGCCGGACGAGCAGATGCCGACGCAGGGCGTGGCGGCAGGAATCGCGGGCGGAATGGTCATGATGGCCGCACTCTACAAGGCAAACTCCCCGCCGGCAAACTCACCTCTACCCTGCCCGGGTGGGTGAGCGCAGGATCCGCAAGGCACCCAAAGCAGCAGCGGTTTGACGTAAAATTTCGCCCCCGAACCCCACTGGCGACGGCGCCCCACCGCGCAGCCACTGCCGCCAACTCCGGGGCCACCCGCGATCACCATCCCAGGAGGAACATCTGCCGTGCTAACTGAATATCGGAAACACGTCGAGGAGCGCGCCGCCGAGGGCGTGCCGCCCAAGCCCCTGAATGCGGAATGGACCGCGGCCCTGGTCGAACTCCTGAAGAATCCGCCGCCGGGCGAGGAAGCCCTGCTGGTCGACCTGATCACCAACCGGGTGCCGCCCGGCGTGGACGCCGCGGCTTATGTGAAGGCCGGTTTCCTGTCCGCCATCGTCAGGGGCGAAGCCAAATCACCGCTGATCGATCGCGCCCACGCCATCCGCCTGCTGGGCATGATGCTCGGCGGCTACAACATCGCCACCCTGGTGGCGGCGCTCGACGACGCCGAACTGGGCGCACTCGCCGCCGAGCAGCTCAAGCACACGCTGCTGATGTTCGATGCCTTCCACGACGTGGCCGAAAAGGCCAAGGCCGGCAACGCCCACGCCCAGGGCGTGCTGCAATCCTGGGCGGATGCCGAGTGGTTCCTGAAACGCGCCGAAGTACCGCAGAAGATCG
Organism: Pseudomonadales bacterium; assembly: GCA_020847115.1. GTDB lineage: Bacteria > Pseudomonadota > Gammaproteobacteria > Pseudomonadales > Porticoccaceae > JAGPUQ01. Next base: position 4,667 of record JADLCO010000175.1, read on the forward strand.
CCGCCATCGTGTTCAAGGTGCCGGGCGAAACCAACACCGACGATCTGTCGCCGGCGCCCGATGCCTGGTCGCGGCCGGACATCCCGCTGCACGCCAAGGCCATGTACAAGATCCCGCGCGAGGGCGTCGACAACGCCGAGGCGCAGATCGCCGAGCTGAAAAAGAGCGGCCACCCGGTCGCCTTCGTCGGCGATGTGGTGGGCACGGGTTCGTCGCGCAAATCCGCGACCAACTCGGTGCTCTGGTACATCGGCGACGACATTCCTGGCGTGCCCAACAAGCGCGCCGGCGGCATCTGCATCGGCGGCAAGGTGGCCCCCATCTTCTTCAACACCATGGAGGACTCGGGCGCCCTGGTGTTCGAGGCCCCGGTGGAGAAACTGGAAACCGGCCAGATCATCGAGATCCAGCCCTACGCCGGCAAGATCCTCGATCAGGCCAGCGGCGCGGTGCTCTCCGAGTTCGAACTCAAGTCCGATGTACTGCTCGATGAAGTGCGCGCCGGTGGCCGCATCAACCTGATCGTCGGCCGCGGCCTCACCCGCCGCGCCCGCGAGGCCCTGGGCCTGGCGCCGACCACGGTGTTCCGCTCGCCGCCGCAGCCCGCCGACACCGGCAAGGGCTACACGCTCGCGCAGAAGATGGTCGGTCGCGCCTGCGGCCTCGCCGGTGTGCGCCCGGGCACCTATTGCGAGCCCGCGATGACCACCGTCGGCTCCCAGGACACCACCGGGCCCATGACCCGTGACGAGCTGCAGGATCTCGCTTGCCTGGGCTTCTCCGCCGATCTGGTGATGCAGTCCTTCTGCCACACCGCCGCTTACCCCAAACTGGTCGACGTCAAGACGCATCGCACCCTGCCCAGCTTCATCACCTCGCGCGGCGGC
>JADLCO010000176.1 GCA_020847115.1 Pseudomonadales bacterium
CGGGTCCTTGATGTCGCAGGTCTTGCAGTGGACGCAGTTCTGGGCGTTGATCTGGAAAATTTTCTCGCCCTTGTCGTTGACGACCACTTCGTACACGCCGGCCGGGCAGTAGCGCTGGGCGGGTTCGTCGTAGAGCGGCAGGTTGTGCCGGATCGGCAGCCCCGGATCCTTCAGCGTGAGATGGCAGGGCTGGTCTTCCTCGTGGTTGGTGTTGGACAGAAACACCGAGGACAGCTTGTCGAAACTGAGCACGCCGTCGGGCTTGGGATAATCGATGCGCGGACAGTCCTTCGCCGGTCTGAGCTGCGCGTGATCGGGCTTGGGGTCGCGCAGGGTGAAGGGCAGCTTGCCGTTGCACAGGTTGATGTCGATGAAGGCAAAGGCCGAACCGAGGATGTTGCCCCACTTGTGCTGCGCCGGGCCGAAGTTGCGCTGCACATGCAGCTCTTTCCAGGCCCAGGAGCTTTCGTAGGCAGCGGCGTATTCGCGAAATTCATCGCCGCCGCGCCCGGCGCCCAGCGCCTGGGCCACCACTTCGGCGGCGACCATGCCGGACTTCATCGCCGTGTGCGAGCCCTTGATCTTGGCGAAATTGAGGGTGCCGGCGTCGTCGCCGATCAACAGGCCGCCGGGAAAGCTCATCTTCGGTTGCGACTGCAGTCCGCCCTTGACGATGGCGCGGGCGCCGTAGGCGATGCGGGTACCGCCCTCCAGGTACTGGCGGATCACCGGATGGTGCTTGTAGCGCTGGAATTCGTCGAACGGGCTGACATGGGGGTTGCTGTAGGACAGATCGACGATCAGGCCGACGGCGACCTGGTTTTCCTCCAGGTGATAGAGGAAGCCGCCGCCCGCGGAGCGGCTCTCGTCGAGCGGCCAGCCGGCGGTGTGCACCACCAGACCCGGCTGGTGTTTGTCATCGGCCACCTGCCAGATTTCCTTGATGCCGATGCCATAGTGCTGCGGATCCTTGCCGGCGGCGAGATCGAATCGGGCGATCAGTTGCTTGCCGAGATGGCCGCGGCAGCCTTCGGCGAACAATGTGTACTTGGCGTGCAACTCCATGCCGGGGGTGTAGCTGTCCTTGTGCTCGCCATGGACACCGATACCCATGTCGCCGGTGGCGATGCCCTTGACCGAGCCGTCGTCGTTGAACAGCACCTCGGCGGCGGCAAAGCCCGGGAAGATTTCCACACCCAGCGCTTCGGCCTGGGTCGCCAGCCAGCGGCACAGGTTGCCCAGGCTGATGACGTAGTTGCCCTCGTTGTGCATGGTCTTGGGCACGAACAGGCCGGGCACGCGGATCCCGCTTTGGGCACTGCGCAGGACGTGGATGTCGTCCTTGGCAACCGGGGTGAGCAGCGGCGCGCCCTGGTCGCGCCAGCCGGGAAGCAGCTCGTTCAGCGCGGTGGGTTCGAATACCGCGCCGGAGAGGATGTGGGCGCCGACCTCGGAACCCTTTTCCACGACGCAGACCGAGAGTGCGTCGTTGAGCTGGCGCAGACGACAGGCTGCGGCGAGCCCGGCCGGGCCGGCGCCCACGATGACCACGTCGTATTCCATGAATTCCCGGCTCATGCCCCACCTCGACCGATTGCGAAGGCGCGATTTTAACTGCCGGTCTCAACGGAAACCAATGACCGGCCGCCGGTCATGGGACTCCGTGGTCGACGCCAGCATTCGCGAACGTCCTCCAGCCGTGGCCATTGCATTGATTTATGAGGGTTCGCTGGGCATCATTACGGCCCCTGAAACGGGGTGTCCCCAAGCGTTCTCGCGCCCCTCTCTCGTCCCACGTCACTGCCAGGGCACTTCATGAAGATAGTGGTTGCGGTCAAGCGGGTCGCCGACTACAACGTCAAGGTGCGGCCAAAATCCGATCACTCGGGCCCCGATCTCGCCAACGTCAAGATGGCGATCAACCCCTTTTGCGAAATTGCCGTGGAAGAAGCGGTGCGCTTGAAGGAAAAGGGCACCGCCACGGAAGTGATCGCGGTATCTCTGGGGCCGCAGGCGGCACAGGAGCAGATCCGCACCGCACTGGCGCTGGGCGCCGATCGCGGCATTCTGGTGCAGACCGATGTCGCGCTGGAGCCGCTTGGCATCGCCAAGTGTCTGAAGGCGATCTGCGATCAGGAAAAGCCCGATCTGGTGCTGCTCGGCAAGCAGGCCATCGACGGCGACAACAACCAGACCGGCCAGATGCTGGGTGCGCTCACCGGCTACGCCCAGGCGACCTTCGCCTCGAAGATCACCGTCGGTGACGGTTCGCTGGAGGTGATCCGCGAGGTCGATGGCGGCCTGCAGACACTGGCCATCAAGCTGCCGGCAATCGTCACCTCCGACCTGCGCCTCAACGAGCCTCGCTACGCCTCGCTGCCCAACATCATGAAGGCGAAGAAAAAGCCGATCGATACCACCACGCCGGAACAGCTCGGCGTCGATGTCGCCCCGCGCGTCAAGCTGCTGAAGGCGGAGCCGCCACCCGAGCGCAAGGCCGGCATCAAGGTCGAAGACGTGGCGCAACTGGTCGATAAACTCAAGAACGAAGCGAAGGTGATCGCATGAGCATTCTGGTCATTGCCGAACACGACAAGGGCGATCTGAAGGGCGCGACTCTGGCCACCATCGCCGCGGCGCGCAATCTGGGTGACCAGATCGACGTGCTGGTTGCGGGAGCCGCCGATTGCGCGGCGGTCGCCGCCAAGGCTGCAGCCGCGGTCGGGGTTAGCCGCGTGCTGGTGGCCGAAAATGCCGCCTACGACCATATGCTCGCCGAGAACACCGCGCTGCTGGTGGCGGAGCTTGCGAAGAACTACAGCCATGTGCTGGCGCCGGCCACCACCAACGGCAAGAACGTGATTCCGCGCGCCGCGGCGCTGCTCGACGTCCAGGCGATTTCGGATATCTGTGGCGTGGTGTCGGCGGACACCTTCCAGCGGCCCATCTACGCGGGCAACATCATCGCCACGGTGCAAAGTTCGGACTCCATCAAGCTGCTGACGGTGCGCACGACGGCCTTCGATCCGGTCGCTGCGGAAGGTGGTCGCGCCAGCGTCGAGACTGTCGCTAGCGTCCATCAGACTGGTCTCGCCGAATTCAAGGGCGAAGAAGTGGCCAAGTCCGACCGTCCCGAGCTGACCGCCGCCAAGATCATCATCTCCGGCGGCCGTGGCATGCAGAACGGTGACAACTTCGAGATGCTGTACCGGATCGCCGACAAGCTGGGCGCTGCGGTCGGCGCCTCGCGTGCGGCGGTGGATGCCGGCTTCGTGCCCAACGACATGCAGGTCGGCCAGACCGGCAAGATCGTGGCCCCGGAGCTGTATATCGCGGTGGGGATTTCCGGCGCAATCCAGCACCTGGCGGGCATGAAGGACTCCAAGGTGATCGTGGCCATCAACAAGGATGGCGACGCGCCCATCTTCCAGGTTGCTGACTACGGCCTGGTGGCGGATCTGTTCAAGGCCTTGCCGGAACTGGAAGCCGCGCTGTAACCCAGCCGTTGGCGCGAAGTCGAAAGCCAACGCCCGGTGCGGGCGTTGGCTTTTTTATTGGCCGCGTTACGCCGAGCTCAATCCGATGCGTCCGCCAGCGCATCCCGGGTTGCGGAGGCGACCGACCAGCCGCCAAGTTCCTGCCAACGGTTGACGATGGCGCAGAAGAGTGCGGCGGTGCAGTCGGCGTCGTAGCCGGCGCTGTGCGCGGCGCGCGTGTCGTAGGGAATGGCGGCGGCCAGACAGGCGCGGGCGAGTACCGTCTGGCCGAAGGCGAGCCCCGCCAGTGTCGCCGTGTCGAAGCAGGAAAAGGGATGGAAGGGGTTGCGCTTGAGGTTGCAGCGTTCCGCGGCGCGATTGACGAAGCCCAGATCGAAGTGGGCGTTGTGTGCCACCATGATCGCGCGCGTGCACTGGTGGTCGCGCATCGCCCGGCGCACCAGGTCGAAGATCTGCCCCAGAGCCTGCGGTTCGGGTTCCGCCCGGCGCTCGGGATCAAGGAGGTCGATGCCGGTGAAATCCAGCGCGGACTGTTCGATGATCAGTTCCGGATGAGGCTCTACGGCAATCGCGAGGCGGTCACCCGGGGCCATTCTGCCCTGTTCGTCCATGGTCAGGGTGACGGCCGCGATTTCCAGCAGCGCGTGGCGGCGGTGGTCGAAGCCACCGGTCTCCACGTCGATGGCCACCGGCAGATAGCCGCGAAAGCGATCAGCGAGGCGCTGTGGCGCGGGCCTGTTCAAGGCATTGCCTGCGGTTGGCGGGCTGCCATACGCCAGGCGAGGGTTTCGCCGGCAGCCAGGGGCACTAGCGGTTCGCCGCCGAGGGACAGCGTCTCGGGCAACTGCCAGGGGGTCCGTTCCAGGGTGACCGTCTCGGCATTGCGCGGCAGCCCGTAAAAATCCGCGCCGAAGTGGCTGGCAAAGCCTTCCAGGCGGTCGAGCGCACCGGCGCGTTCGAATGCCAGCGCGTAGAGTTCCAGTGCGGCGTGGTGGCTGAAGCACCCGGCGCAGCCGCAGCTCGACTCCTTCATCGTGCGGGGGTGCGGCGCCGAGTCCGTACCCAGGAAAAACTTGCCGCTGCCGCCGGTGGCCGCCGCCACCAGCGCCGCCTGATGTACATCCCGTTTCAGGATCGGCAGGCAATAAAAGTGGGGGCGCAATCCGCCCGCGAGCAGATGATTGCGGTTGAACAGCAGGTGTTGCGGCGTGATGGTGGCGACGATCCGCGCTGGCGCCGCCGCGACGAAGTCGACCCCTTCGCGGGTGGTGACGTGTTCGAGCACGATGCGCAAGGCCGGGAAGCGTCGCGCCAAGGGGGTGAGCTCCCGTTCGATGAACACTGCTTCGCGATCGAAGATGTCCACCTCCGGATCGGTCACCTCGCCGTGCAGCAGCAACGGCAGATCCAAGCGCTCCATTTCCGCCAGCAGGGGCGCAACGTGCTCGAGCCGGGTGACCCCGGAGTCCGAATTGGTGGTCGCGCCCGCCGGATAGTATTTCACGCCGACAATCAGGCCGCTGGCGTGTGCCGCGCGCAGCTCCTCCACCGCGGTGTTGTCGGTCAGATAGAGCGCCATCAAGGGCTTCCAGGCGCTGCCCGGCGGGCGGGCGCGCAGGATTTCCTCGCGATATTCACGGGCCCGGGCGACGGTCACCACCGGGGGGCGGAGGTTGGGCATCACCAGGCCGCGACCGAACTGTCGCGCCGCCGCCGGCACGGTATCGGCGAGCGCCGCGCCATCGCGCAGATGGAGATGCCAGTCGTCCGGCAGGGTCAGGATCAGAGACTGCATGGTTCCGGAATGCGGACAAAGCGGCGGTAATCCTAGCGCAAAACCGGTGGGGCGATGCAGGGTGCCGGCACCACCGGCAGTGGGCGTCGGCCTGGCATCAGATCGCGGTCGGATTATGTGTAAATCGCTTGACGTCCAAGAGAGAAGGTCTTAACTTGCCCGGGCCCTGCGGGGCCGCACGGCTGTGCAGGGCATGTGTCCGGCATCGCGACCGGCAGCATAAGTAGCACAAGAGGCTTTACCGTGCGGCAAGCAGTACGACAAGTTTAAAGCGCAGTAATAACAGCGGTAACAACACCAAGGGGGTAGTTTTGAACAGATCCATCCATGGGCTGGTGGAGCCTTTCGCGCGCCGTTCTGCGGGCGCGGCTGGTGCGCTCGGCCAACGCAAGAACAACAGCTTGAGGGACTGCATCAGCTTGGCCACGTTGGCTATGATCGCCGCGCCCGCGAGCGCCTTCCGGCTCGATTTCAAGGATCCCGAGATCGAGGGCTATCTGGACAGCACCGTCACCGTGGCTTCGGCGATGCGCACCCACAGCGCCAAGCACCCGACCTTTCAGGCCAGCGGCAACTGGAACGTCTTCAACGATGCCGGAGATATCTACAGCACGCCGCTCACCTATCTGGGCGAGCTCGGCATGTCCAAGGGGGACTACGGGTTCTTCACCCGCTTCAAGTACGTCTATGATTACACGCTGAATTCCAAGGACTGCGACAACTGTTTCGGCCGGACTCCGGCGGGGACCCTGGATGGCGTTCCTGATGGAGCTCAGGATGCCGCCAATAAATTCACTCTGCTGGATGCGTTTGTGTTCGGCAGCTGGGACCTCGGCGGTCACGCGCTGTCGGCGCGGGTCGGCAAGCAGGTCATCAGCGGGGGCGAGAGCAACATCCAAGGCGGCGGCATCTCCAATGCTCAGGCTCCGGAGGACGTCAACGGTCGCGTCACCCCGGGCGCCGAGGTCAAGGAGCGGTTGTTGCCCCAGGAAATGGTCTGGACCTCCTATGACCTCACCGACACCTGGAACGTCGAAGCCTATTACGTCTGGAACTGGCGGCCGAGCATCTTCATTTCTCCGGGCACCCTGTTCAGCCCCTTCGATTTTCTGGGCCCCGGGTTCAATCCGGATCTGAATGTCCCCGGACTCGAATATCGCGGCCACGACTATGCCGATCGCGGCGGCCAGTGGGGCCTGGGTACCCGCTTCGTCATCGAGAGCTGGAACTCGGCGGAGCTGGGTCTGTTCTGGGTGCGCAGCCACGGCTTCATTCCCTATCTGCAGGCCGATTTCGATCCCACCAGTCCCATGGGTCCCACGGGTCTGACTTATCAATCGGTCTATGCCGAGGACCAGGACACCTATGCGATCTCGCTGGGCGGCGAGCTGGGCAAGACGGGGCTGTCCTACGGCATGGAGTTCAACCTGCGCGAGAACTTCATCGATACCCGGCAGTGCATGAACCTGTTCGGTGCCGGCGCGGTCTTTGCGCGCAATCCGGCGTGGACTCCGCAGGTTCCCGGCTGTGATGTCGGCGCCTCCAACACTTGGATGTGGCTTGGCAACATCGTGATGTCCGAGGGCGGCGGACCCTTTGGCGCCGATCGGCAGAATTATGTGTTCGACGTGTCGGTGTCCTGGATCGATGACCTCGATCATGGTGATCCCACCGACCGGATCAACCATACCCCGCTGAGTCTGGCGGCGGCAGCTGCGGCGGACCCGGCGAGGGCCGGCAATACCACTGCCCAGGCAGGGACATTGGTGGATCCCGGTCACTTCAAGGGTGTCGACGCCTTGGATCGTCCGATTACACCCTTTGCCTGGGGTTACACGGCGGTCGCCTCTTTTGAGTACAACAACCTGTTCTGGAACCTGAACATGAAGCCGCGCTTCGTGTTCTCCCATGGTGTCGAGGGTTACACCCCGTTCACCAGTGGCGCTCTGGTGGAGAACCAGCGCACGGCGGTGGTGGGAGTGGCCTTCGAGTATCTGAGTTCGACGTCTCTCGACCTGGCCTACACCTGGTGGCTGGGCACGGCCGGGGTCTGGGACGACCGCGACAACATCGCGCTGACCTTCAAATACAGTTTCTGAGGAATCGAGATGTCTCCTGCAGTAAGCAAGTATATCTTGGGCGCCACAAGCGCCCTGGTACTGGGCCTGGCGGTGGTCAACGCCGCCCTGGCCCAGGATTACAACGAGAAGCCCACGCCCGAGGAATTGGCGAAGCTGGGTCTGGAGGGCACGGAGCTGACGCCGGCCGGCGCCATTCGTGCAGGCAATGCCGAAGGCACCATTCCGGCGTGGAAGAACGAGCCGATCAAGCCGCCGGCCGGCTGGCAGCCCGGGACCTACCACGCGGACCCCTTTGCCGCCGACCAGGTGCTGTTCACCATCACTGCGCAGAACTACCAGCAGTATGCGGACAAACTTAGCCCGGGACAGGTCGCGATGTTCAAGACCTATCCCGATTACTTCATGAACATCTATCCCACCCGGCGCAGCGCGGTGCTGCCCGAATACATCTATAAGGCCGCGATGGAGAATGCCGGGCGGGCGCGGATCGTCGAAAAGCCGGCTTTCCCCAACATGATAGCGATGGAAGGCGCGGTGATCGCTTGGGCGTTTCCGATTCCGAAGAACGGTCCCCAGGTGGTCATGAACCACGCAACCAGGCCGGTGGAACCCTGGAAACGTCTGATCGAGAACGTCACGCCGGTCACCGCGAGTGGAAACTACGAAATCGTTCAGTCGGAAATCCGCTACCGGGCGCCCTACGCCGACCCGGGCAATACAGTGGATAATTACGACCCCACGGTTCCGGGTTCTGGTTTTTGCTACTACCAGACTGCCTTGTCGCCGCCCAAGTCTGCCGGCCAGGTGGTGCTGGCGCGTGAGCCGCTCAGCTTTGCCAAGCAGTTTCGCCAGGCCTGGAGCTACAGCCCTGGCCAGCGCCGGGTGAAGCGGGCGCCGCAGATCGTCTATGACAACCCGCTGACGCTGAGCGACGGCCTGGCGACCACCGACCAGAAGGGCGGCTTCAACGGTCCCAACGATCGCTTCGAGTGGACGCTGGTGGGGCGCAAGGAGATCTACGTACCCTATAACTCCTACAAGCTGTGGGCTCCGGGTGTCGACATTCCGCAGATGATCACCGCGGAGGGCCGGCTCAACCAGAACTTGGCGCGCTATGAGTTGCACCGGGTCTGGGTGGTGGAAGCCAAGCTCCGCGAGGGCACCCGCCACGACTACGGCCGCCGTACCTTGTACTACGACGAGGATACTTGGGCGGTGATGCTGCACGATGGCTACGACCGCCGCGGCGAGATGTGGCGGCTGTGGGAGGAGCACGGTCTGTTGGCCTATGACCAGGGCATCTGGATGTCCGTTCCGCCGCCGGTGGCCGTGCAGTACGACATGACGGCGGGGCGCATGCTTCTGAGCAGCATCGACAAGAAGGTGCCCCCGGACTACAACTGGCGGGTCGATGCGGATTCCTACTTCACGCCGGCTCAGATACGTCGCGACGGCGTCAGGTAACTGGATTGGGGAGCGGGCAGTCGTTTGACTGTTCGCTCCCCGATCGATCAAGGCTGGCCACGGTGTTGAGTTTTTTAGGTGGAATGAGCAAGGTAAGGGAGCAGAGGCAAAACGATAAAGAAAGCAGGTTCGAGTTAGGGCAGCAACCTAATGCTTGACCTCGATCTTCGGTCTGCCAAGTAGAGATTGGAACCGATCTGGTTCTTGTCTCCGGGAGGCGCTTGAGTGATGCTGGGCTGGAATAACAAGACCGGTAGTACAGGTGATTAAACCGGATAAGGAGCGAGTGGTTCAGATTTCCTGAGGCGGCTGTTTTTCGTTCACAAGGTCAAACAACCGGACGAAAAACAGTTTGATCAGTGCAGATATAGGGGCATCAGGCGCGTTGGTTGTAACCCGCACGGGTTCTGTCGACTTCGTCAACTGGCGACCTAGGACAACCATTTGAAGATCGGGGGTCAGATGAAATTCAGCGGCGTGTGGCCGGGCACCGCAATTCTTGCAAGACGCGGATCGGCGGAGCGACGGATTGATAGCTGGTGGAAGGTGTTCCTGCTATCGATGTCGGTCGGATTGGTTTCCTTGGCATATGCTGAAAACAAGACGTCGCTGCAGGTTCCGGCCCTGCGTTCGAGCATCGCCAGCAAGACGCTGCTGACCGATTCGGTGCGGTTGTCCGATCGCGTGGTGGCGGTGGGCAGCAACGGCGTCATTGTGTACTCGAAAGATGGGATGGAATGGATACAGGCCGAGGTGCCCACCCAGGTCCTGTTGACCACGGTGTTCTTCATCGACGACCGGGAAGGTTGGGCCGCAGGCCACGATACCCTGATCCTGCATACCACCGATGGGGGCGAGACTTGGGCGATTCAATACGAAGACCCCATTACTGGTGGTGATCTTCCCAAGCCGATCCTGGATATCTATTTCAAGGACAAGCACCACGGTTGGGCCGTCGGCGCGTTTTCGCTGATGCTGGAGACCCGCGACGGTGGCGCCACCTGGGAGACCGTCGATACCAGTGATCTCTATGATCTGCTGGAGAGTCTGGGCGAAGAGCCCGAGGCGAACTTCAACGCCTTCTATCCGTTCGATGATGGCTTCTTCATCGTTGGCGAGCTGGGTACCTTGCTGTATTACCGCACCACGGTGGAAACCGGCGAAGGTGGCGAAGCAGCTGCGGTCGATGGCGGTTCGCAATCTGCCGGCGAAGCCGACGCAGCGGCTACGCCCGAGGCTGACGACGAACAGCCTGAGGGTGCAGCCGGCCCGTGGCGCGTTTTCGAATCGCCGTATGCCGGTTCGTTCTTTGGCGTGAAGCGCCTGCGCAATGGCGAAATCCTGGTTTATGGGCTGCGCGGACATCTGTTTCGCGCCGCCCGGTTGGGCGACCCCTGGGTGCAGATCGATACCGGGGACAGGACTGCCAACATCAATGACGTCATCGAACTCGGCAGCGGTGAAGTGATCGCCGTCGGCGCCGGGGGTACGCTGTTTCGGATCGATCTGCAAGCCAATCAGGCAGTGTTGATTCCCTATGGCGGATTTGACGGCTTCATCTCGGTGCAGGAAGCAGGTTCCAACCAGCTTCTCCTGTTCGGCGAAGCCGGCGTCAAACCCTTCACTTTGCCGCAGCCCTGAGTGTCACAAGTGCTTGTCCGTCCGACGACGATATTCGATAACAGGTGTCCGTAAATGACCAAGCAAACCTTGATGGATCGCATGGTACGACTGATCTTTTCCAATCGTGTCGCGATTTTGATCGTCTTTACCCTGTTGACTGTTTTCATGGGTGTCAATGCTCTGAAATTGCGCGTCGATGCCGGCTTCGAAAAGCTGTTGCCGTTCAATCATGAATACATCAAGACCCTGGTGGACTATCAGGACGATTTTGGTACGGGCAACCAGATCATCGTCGCGCTGATCCAAAAAGAAGGAGATATCTTCAACCCGGCGTTTTTCGAAGCCATGAGGCAGGCCACCGACGAAGTGTTCTTTCTACCCGGTGTCGCACGCTCCACGGTGACTTCCATTTTTACGCCCAACGTGCGCTACATCGAAGTCGTCGAAGACGGCTTTTCCGGTGGTAACGTCGTTCCCGCCGAGTTTCGGCCCACCGAAGAGTGGATGCCGATCGTCCGTAACAACATCATCAAATCCGGGCGCCTGGGCAATCTGGTGGCCAATGACTTTTCCGGCGCGTTGATTCGGGCGGAGCTGATCGAGCGCGACCCCACGACCCGGCAGCCGCTCGATTACCGAAAAGTCGCAAATGACCTCGAAGAAAAGATCCGCAATCGGTTCGAAACCGACACCATCGACGTGCGCATCATCGGTTTTGCGAAATCTACCGGCGACATCGCCGACGGCGCTGCGGATGTGGTGATGTTTTTTGGCATTACGCTGTTGATCACGGGATTCTTGCTGTGGTTCTACACCCGTTCACTGGTGCTGTCGCTGCTGCCGCCGGTGGTTTCCCTGGTAGCGGTCATCGGCCTGCTCGGATCGCTCGACATGCTTGGCTATGGCCTCGATCCGATGTCGATTCTGGTGCCGTTTCTGGTGTTTGCCATCGGCGTCAGCCACGGCGTGCAGATGGTGAGCGGCTGGATGGGCGAGGTGATGTACGGCGGTGCCCAAGACGAGCACGGCCAGCCGATCGTACCGGCTACCCCGGAGCAGACCGGGGTAGACAGCATGGAGGCGGCGCAGCGCACGTTTCGGCGCCTGCTGGTACCCGGCGCGCTGGCGGTGATCACCACTTCGGTGAGCTTCGCCACCATTCTGCTGATCGAGATCGGCATCGTGCGCGAGACCGCGATCACCGCCAGCATCGGCATGGCCATCATGCTGCTCACCAAGATGATCCTGCTGCCGGTGATGCTGTCCTACGTCAAGATGAAAAACCTCGAAGAATATCGGCGTCGACACCGCGAATCCGAGATCAAGCGCGATTCACTGTGGCGCTTCATTGCGCGCGCTACCCGGACCGGGCCGGCGCTGGCGATCCTGGCCATAGTGGCGTTGCTCACCGGGTTTGGTGTGATCAAGGGCCGGGAAATGGCCATCGGCGATCTGCACGCCGGCATTCCCGAGCTCCGGGAGGAAGCTCGCTACAACATCGACAGCAATGCCATCGCGCAGAAATTTTCCATCGGCGTGGATAAGCTCTCGGTGATCATCGAGGCGCCGGACAACGCTTGCGTCAATTACGACATCATGAAGGAAATGGACCGGTTCGCCTGGTATGTACGGGATCTCCCCGGCGTGCAGTCGGTGGACTCGCTGGCGCGCGCGATGAAGGTGATCATGGCGGCCAACAACGAGGGTAGCGCCCGCTGGTACGAACTGTCGCGCAACAGTTACAGCATGTCCTCGACGCTATACCACATGGGCGGAGGCGGTAAGGAACTGATGAACGCCGACTGTACCGCCATGCCGGTACATATCTATACCGTCGACCACAAGGCGGACACCATCGACCGCATCATCGCCGGCATCAAGGATTATGAATCGACGCTGCCGGCGGACAAGGTCCGCATTCGGCTGGCGACTGGCAACGTGGGCATCATCGCCGCGACCAACCAGACCGTGTCCGCGGCGGAAAAGCCGATGCTGGGCTGGGTGTACGCTGTGACCGTTGTGCTGACGCTGCTTGCATTCCGCTCAGTGGTGGGGATGCTGTGCATCGTCACGCCGCTTATCGTGGTGTCCCTGCTCGGCAATGCGATGATGGCGATGCTGGAGATCGGGTTGAAGGTAAACACGTTGCCGATGATGGCGCTGGGCGTCGGTGTGGGCGTCGACTATGCCATTTACATCTACGCCGCGATGCGTGGATACCTGGATGAAGGCGATTCGCTGGAGGAAGCGTTTTACAAGGCGATGCGGCTCACCGGCAAGGCGGTGATTTTCATCGGGCTGACGCTGGGCGCCGGGGTGGCCACCTGGATTTTTGCCTCGCTGAAATTCCAGGCCGATATGGGCATCCTGCTCACCTTCCTGTTCCTTACCAATATGCTGGGCGCCATCCTCATCCTGCCGGCACTGGCGCGCTGGCTGCTGCCGGCAAGGGTGCGCGCCGCGGGCACCACCGGCTGATAGCCGACCGGCAAGTGTGCAAAGGGCCCGCTGCGCGAGCAGCGGGCTTTTTCGTTCACTGTCCGAGAATTCGCGCAGCGTTGATGGTCCGTAATTTGCTGGCTCACTTTCCCGGCGGAATGCTCAGCGCGCGGGTTCGGTGGCTGCCGGGGTAAGCTCGGCGGCACCCGGTCCCACCGGAAGGAGGCTGGACCATGCTGTACTCGATGTTGGTGCCCGCACCGCTCCCCGCGGTCGGCCGCCTGCCGGTCACTGCACCCTTCGACGGCGGCACCATCGCGGAGGTCGAACTGGCTGGTGAAGCCAGTGTGGAGCGCGCGTTGGCGGTTGCCCGCGACTGTTTCGCCGAGCGCGGCGGCTGGCTTTCCGCAACACGCCGCCTCGATATCCTGGAGCGCAGCCTGACGCTGTTACGGGGGGAGGCGGAGCGCTTGACGCAGTTGGCCACCCGTGAAGGCGGCAAGCCGCTGAAGGATTCCCGCATCGAGATGGCCCGCGCCATCGACGGCATCCGGCTCTGCATCCAGTGCATCCGCGCCGGACACGGTGAAGAAGTGCCGATGGGCATCAATGCGGCATCGGGCAATCGCCTCGCCTTTACCCACCACGAGCCCATCGGGCCGGTGGTCGCCTTCAGTGCGTTCAATCATCCCCTCAACCTGATCGTGCACCAGATTGGTCCGGCCATCGCGGCCGGCTGTCCGGTGATCGTCAAGCCCGCGGACGATACGCCGCTGTCCTGTTATGAGCTGGTCCGGATTTTCCACCAGGCGGGACTGCCCGAACCCTGGTGTCAAGCGCTCAGCACCCCGGACCACCGGGTCGCGGGAATGCTGGCGGCCGATGCCCGCGTCGCCTTTTTCAGCTTCATCGGCAGCGCCGGGGTCGGCTGGATGCTGCGCTCCCGGCTTGCTCCGGGCACTCGCTGTGCCCTCGAGCACGGCGGCATCGCGCCGGTCATCGTCGCCGCCGATGCCGATCTCGACAGCGCCGTGCCGCTGCTGGTGAAGGGCGGTTTCTATCACGCCGGGCAGGTTTGCATCTCGGTGCAGCGGATCTATGCCCACCGCTCGCTGGCGGGCGAATTGGCACGGCGGTTGGCTGCCGCGGCCGATGCCTTGGTGGTGGGCGATCCGCTGCACGACGCCACCGATGTTGGCCCGCTGATCCGCCCGGCCGAGGTCGAGCGGGTTCACGCCTGGGTGAACGAAGCCGTGGCTGCCGGTGCCGAAAAACTGTGCGGTGGCGAACCAGCGGCGGGCAACTGCTATCGGCCTACGGTGCTGGTCGATCCGCCGGACGACGCCCGGGTCAGTTGCGATGAGGTGTTCGGACCGGTGGTCTGTGTGTATCCCTTTGACGATCTCGACGCGGCGCTGACGCGCGCCAACGGTCTCGATTTCGCCTTCCACGCGGCGGTGTTCACCCGTTCACTCGACACCGCTATGCAGGCCTACAGGGGGCTCGCCGCATCCGCGGTCCTCATCAACGACCACACCGCGTTCCGCGTGGACTGGATGCCCTTTGCCGGATTGCGCCATTCCGGTCTGGGGGTCGGCGGCATCCCCTACACCTTTGACGAAATGCGCATCCGCAAGCTGATGGTGATCCGCTCCAAAGGGCTTTGACTCCGCATCCCATCGGATGGCACGGTAATCGCTTGGTTTCGCGACAGGAATCTTCCGCGCCGGCGGCGCCAGGAGTCCAACGATGCGAACCAAGGCGGCAGTACTGCAACGGATCGGCTTCCAACGCCCCTACGCCGAATCGGCTCCCCTGGTGATTACCGAGGTGGAGCTCGCTCCGCCAGGGCCCGGGGAGGTATTGGTGCGGGTTGCGGCGGCGGGGCTCTGCCACTCCGATCTATCGGTGATCGACGGCAATCGCCCCCGGCCAACGCCGATGGCGTTGGGCCACGAGGCGGCCGGCGTGGTGGAGGAGGTCGGCTCCGGAGTCACCCGCTTCGCCCCCGGCGATCATGTGGTCATGGTGTTTGTGCCCAGCTGCGGGGTTTGCCGCTTCTGCGCACGGGGACGTCCGGCGCTGTGCGAGCCGGGCGCGGCAGCGAATGGCGCCGGCACCCTGCTCGGTGGCGGGCGGCGGCTGAGTTGCCAGGGGACACCGATCCATCACCACCTCGGCGTCTCCGCCTTTGCCGAACACGCCGTGGTGGCGCAGCAGTCGCTGGTCAAAATTCCTGCGGATGTGGATCTGCACAAGGCCGCGCTGTTCGGCTGTGCCGTGCTGACCGGGGTCGGGGCAGTGGTGAACACGGCGCGCGTGGCTCCGGGCAGTTCGGTGGCGGTGGTCGGGCTCGGCGGCGTCGGGCTCTGTGCTCTACTCGGCGCGCGTCTGGCTGGTGCCCGGCAGATCATCGCCGTGGATCTCGCCGCCGACAAGCTTGCCTTTGCTTTGGAACTGGGCGCTACAGCCATCGTCGATGCGGGGAACGCAACGGCCGGCGAGGAGATTCGCGAGCACAGTGGCGGTGGCGTCGAATACGCCTTCGAGACCGCGGGGTCGGTGCCGGCGCTGGAGCTCGCCTATGCAGTCACCGCACGCGGCGGCATGACGGTCACCACCGGGCTGCCGCACCCCGAGCGCAAGCTGTCGATCCCCGCGGTGTCGCTGGTGGCCGAGGAGCGCACCCTGTGCGGCAGTTACATCGGTGCCTGCGTGCCCAGCATCGATTTGCCCAAGTATCTGGAACTCTACCGACAGGGCCGGTTGCCGGTGGATCGGCTGCTCACCCACAGCATGCCGCTGGCCGACATCAATCTGGGTTTCGATCGGCTTGCCGCCGGGCAGGCGATCCGTCAGGTGATTCAACTTGCATGAGCGCTTTGGCCATGAAGGACAAATTGATCGATGCCCGCGCCGCGGTCGAACGCATTCGTCCGCGCGATACCCTGTGCATTTCGGGCTTCGTTGGCACCGGCACGCCGGAAGCCCTGATCAAGGCGCTGGAGGGCCGCTTTCAGCACCACGGCGCGCCCTTCGACTTGACGCTGGTGTTCGCCGCCGCACCCGGTGACGGCAAGGAACGTGGCGTGAACCGGTTGGCGCACCCCGGCTTGCTGAAGCGGGTGATCGGCGGCCACTGGGCACTGGTGCCCAAGCTCGGCGAACTGGCACTGAGCAATGCGGTGGAAGCCTATAACCTGCCGCTCGGGGTGATGAGCGCCCTGTACCGGGAAATCGCTGCCAAGCGTGGCGGCGTGCTCACCAAGATCGGGTTGGGCACTTTCGTCGATCCACGCCAGGGCGGAGGGCGGTTGAACCGCGCCACCTGGGAGGAGCTGGTCAAGCTGGTCGGCATGGACGACGAGGAGTGGCTGTTGTATCGCCCGTTTCCCATCGATGTCGCCTTCATTCGCGCCACCACCGCCGATCGCAACGGCAACCTCAGCATGGAAAAAGAGGCGTTGACGTTGGATAGCTTGGCGATCGCCACCGCCACCCGCAACTGTGGTGGGCTGGTGATCGCCCAGGTGGAACGCGTCGTGGACCATCCGCTGCCGCCCCGCGATGTCGAGGTGCCGGGCATCCTGGTGGATCACTTGGTGGAGGCCGCGCCCGAGGATCATCGGCAAACCTGGGCGACCCAGTACGATCCCGCATTCGCCGGCCAGCGACGGATGAATCTGGCCAAGACGGCGCCACTGCCGCTGGACGAACGCAAGGTGATCGCGCGACGCGCGGCCTTCGAGCTGCCGTTGGGCGGCGTGATCAACCTGGGCATCGGCATGCCCGAGGGCGTCGCGCGCGTGGCCAGTGAGGAGGGCTTGCTGGATGCGGTGACCCTGACCGCGGAGCCGGGCATCATCGGCGGCATGCCCCAAAGCGGTCTCGATTTCGGCGCGGCGGTGAACAACGACGCACTGCTGCAGCAGAACCAGCAGTTCGATTTCTACGATGGCGGCGGCCTGGATCTGGCGGTCTTGGGCATGGCTCAGGTGGATGCGCGCGGCAACGTCAACGTCAGCCGGTTCGGCCAGCGCCTCGCCGGGGCGGGCGGCTTCATCAACATTTCGCAGACCACGCGGCGCCTGGTTTTCGTCGGCACCTTCGCCACCGGCGGACTGGAGGTCGCGGTGGCCGATCGCGAATTGCGCATTGTCCGCGAAGGCGCCCTGGGCAAATTCGTCCCCGAGGTCGAGCAGGTGACCTTCAACGGTGAATTGGCGCGGCGCCGGGGACAGAGCGTGTTGTACGTGACCGAGCGCGCGGTGTTCCGCCTCGGTGAAGACGGTTTGGAACTCGTCGAGGTGGCGCCGGGCATCGATCTCGAGCGCGACGTTCTGGCACATTTGCCCTTTCGCGTGTCGGTGCGCAAGCCGCGGCCGATGAATCCCCGCCTGTTCGGCCAAAATCCGATGGGGTTGGCCCGCCTGCTCGGCGCCGAAGTCGAGCAAGTCCCCATTGCGTTCGATGAAGTGCCGCCACAACCCCGCTTGGCGCGCAAGCGGACACCCGCTTCGCTGGCAGCCGGGACCGCGTTGGCAGGCCGCTGACCGGGTGCGATGCTCCGAGGCGTCCCCGGAGCGGGTCGGGAGGCTACTTCTGGATCGATTCGAGATATTCGACCAGGTTGCGGATCCGCGCTTTGGCGATACTCTCGCGGTCGCTGCTGTCCTTGGTGAGCTCTCTGCCCCACACCGGCATGTCGGCGGGTCCGTGGGTGCGGTAGTTCATGGCGTAATCGGGGTTGCCCTGGACGATCTCCATCACCCGCTTCTGCGGAAACTCGCCGCTCATTTCCTGCTGTTTCAGATAGGTCAAGTTCGGTGGGCGGTTTTTCAGTGAGCCCGATACCGGGCCGTCGCCTTCGCCATTGGCGCCATGGCAGGAGGCGCAGTAGGTAAGGTAATCGGCGCGACCCTGCTTGACCCCTGCGCCGTTCTCGTCCGCCGCATGACCGCCGGTGGCCATGCCCAAGGCCAGTGTGACCAAGCCCGTTGCCGCCCACCCTACAGGGTTTGCGTTCCTGCCAGCGCTATGCAACATCGTCGATATTTTATTGTTCATCACTCCGCCCCTTATCAGCCGATGGCTTGTTGTTGATATTCAGCTTTCACAGTCAAGCTAGCTCGGATCATAAGGCGATGCCGTGATCGACGTCAAATGAGTGCTGCCGCGCTTTGAATTGGTTGTGTCGGTACGGAGTGCCGCGATGGTGCGGGCGATTGCGGCTCATTTGCGGTACATTCCGAGGACGCGGCCCCTTGGGCCGTTCCCAAATCAATAACGACAAAGTGGGAGGAGCCATGACCGGGCGCATGTTGGACGGCTTCAAAGTCATCGACTTTACGCACGTGGTCGCGGGACCGCACTGCACCAAGCTGCTCGCCGAGCATGGTGCGGAGGTCATCAAGATCGAACCCTTGGGTGGCGAGCTCGCGCGTCTGCTGCCGTCGCAGCGCGAGGGACGCAGCGCTTATTTCATCCAACACAATGTCGGCAAGAAGACCATGGCGATGGATCTCGCCATGCCCGAGGCCCAGGAGATCTGCCGAGAACTGATCCGCGATGCCGACGTGGTGGTGGAGAATTTCACGCCCGGGGTGATGCGTCAGCACGGCCTCGATTGGGAGCGACTACGGGAAATCAACCCGAATCTGGTGATGTGTTCCATCTCCTGTTTCGGCCAGACCGGGCCGCTGGCGCAACTTCCGGGTTACGACTGGATCGGCCAGTCCTATGCCGGCATCATCGATCTGCTGGGCGAACCGGGGCGCACGCCGATCTTCGGAGACTTCGCGTTTGGCGATATCTCGGCGGGTGTCCACGCCTATGGGGCCATCGTCACCGCGCTGATGCACCGCCTACGCGGCGGCGGCGGGCAGCACATCGATATCTGCCTGCTGGAGGTTCTGTTCAGCTTTCATGAGCTCAGTGCCCAGCTCCACGACACCACTGGCGGCCAGCTGGTCGCGACCCGCTCCGGCGCCGGCCACTGGCTGCTGTCGCCGGTGGGTATCTATCGCTGCGGCGGCCGCTATCTGTTCCTGCTCGGCATCAATCACCAGTGGCGCGGCCTCGCAACGGCGATGGGGCGCCAGGATCTACTCGAGGACCCGCGCTTTTCCGACGTCAAGACCATGGGCAGGTATCGCGTCGAGTTGGACGCCGCGATCAATGATTGGCTGGCGTCCGTGGGCGATGCCGATCGCGCCATCGAGGTGCTGCGTCAGCACCGCGTGCCCTGCGCGCCCATCCTCAGCATTCCCGAGGTGGTGGAGCTCCCGCACGCCAAGGAGCGGGGGTTGGTGCGCACGGTCAAGGACGACATCTTCGGCGAGGTGCGCATTCCGCGCACGCCGCTGCGTTTTTCCGCGTTCCCGGAGACACCGGATCTGCGTGCCGGCATGCTGGGTCAGCACAATCGCGAAATCCTTGGTGAGCGGCTTGGCTACAGCGCCGAGCGGATCGCCGAGTTGGAGGCACGCGGCATCCTGGGCTCGAAAAACATCTAATCCGCGGCGGATCGGCTACCGTGGCGACGCCGGGCCGGGAGGCGATTCCCCCGGTTCGGTGGTCGTGAATTCGGCTGTATCCGGCGCTGTCGGCCCACGGCCGAAACCCAACACGAAGACCAGAAACATCGCCAGACTCACCGCCGCGGCCAGCTCGAAGACGATCAGGTAGCCCTGCGCCGCGGCCAGGTGCCCGAGCGTCAGCCCGGCTGCGGAAAGGCCGAGATTGAACGCGCCGTTGTAGGCAGCCATCACCTTGCCGCGCTCCGCGGCGCTGGCGAGTTCGATGGCGATGGCGTTCAGCGCCGGGTAATAGATTCCCTGGAAGACGCCGAGGATTGCCCCGGCGGCAGGTAGTCCGATGCGGTCGATCCAGATCACCGCCAGGGGTGCAAGCACGTACAGGAGCAGCATGGCGCGCACCACGGGCACCCGGCCCAGGCGATCGGCGACGCTGCCGGCCAAGATTCGCATTGCGATGGCGGCGACGGCGTAGGCCACCAGATAGCCCGCTACCTGCGGGATGTCGAGCGACAGCGCCCAGGGCTGGTAGAAGGTGAACAGGCTGCCGAATACCCAGCCGGCCAGGGTCGAAACCAAGATCACCGGTGCCATGCCCGGCCGCTGTAGCACCTGGATCAGGCCGGCGTGGGGCCCTGCGGCGTGCGGCACGGCGGGTTCCCGCAACAGCCGCGTACCCAGGGTGGCGAGCAGGGCAGTGAGTGCGGTGGCCGCGAACACCACGCGCCAACCGAACAGCCCCGACGCCCATTCGGCAAAGGCCGGCCCGGCGGCGTTGGTGAAAATCATCACCGCGCCGAATAGACCCAGCGTCTGACCCAGGCGCGCCGGCGGTGACAGGTCGGCCACCAGGGTCGCCGCGGCGACATAGAACAGCGTGAAACCGACCCCCTGTGCGATGCGCAGCATCCAGATCAGCGGCCCCACGGTTTCGACGAACACGAAGCCGGCGCAGGAGAGGGCGAGCAGCAGCCCGCCGATGCCGGCGAACCCCAGACGGCCGCGGCGATCGATCTGCTGGCCGGCGAAGGGCACCACCAGCACCGAGGCGAGCCAAAAGATGGTCGTCACCCCGCCGATGGTCACCGGATCGGCGGCGAGCTCCACCGCCAGAAACTTCGGCAGGAGGAAATAGGTGGAGAACGACAGGCCGAACAGGGTGGTGATCGCCAGTAGCGCCAGAAACCGGGGCTCGGCCAGGCTGGTCCGGGGCGGATCCACAGTGAGGGGTTCGATGGCGGTCATGGTGAAATCCTGGAGTGCGGTGGCCGGGGCCGACGGGGACGGCGGCTGCGCCTGCCGGTCGGTACATCCTTCCCGACGGCGGCGCGAGGCGGGCCAGTGCCCGCGGGTGCACGGGCCGGGTGCCAGGGTTTGGGTCGGGAATGGGGGTTGCTGTTCTCGATCAGCTAACCCTTGTTTCGAGTTTGCCTCCGATCACCGGGAATGTCACTCTGCATGGCCGGACTGGCATCGGGCCTGCCGAGCACGCCAGACACGATCGCTCGCTCGCGGGGAGGTTGCCGCGAGCGCCGGGAGGAAGGGGAGCAATGCCGCGCGAGGTGGAACTGAAGCTGGCCCTGTCGCCTGTGGCGGTCGCGGCGGCACGCAACCATCCGTTGTTGCAGGGCAACGCGCCACCGCAACGGCTGCTGAGCACCTATTACGACACCCCGGAGTGGACCTTGCGTCGCCACGGCATCGCGCTGCGCGTGCGCCAGATCGGCGTCGATCGGGTGCAAACGGTAAAGCGTGCCGGACGCGCTGGCGGCGGCTTGGCCGATCGCCCGGAGTGGGAGCAGCCCTGGTGCGGTGTGTTCGATTTTTCGTGCGTCGACGATGCGCCCACTGCTGCCGTGTTACGCGCCAGCGCGGCGTGCCTGGCGCCAGTGTTCGTCACCGACTTCACGCGCCAAACCCACTGCTTCTGCGAATCCGGGGTGGCGATTCGGGTGATGCTCGACGTCGGCAGCGTGCATTGCGGAGCCAGTTGCGAGCCGCTGTGCGAACTGGAACTGGAGCTCGATGCGGGGGGCTACGCCGATCTGTACGCGCTGGCACTGCGGTTGAGCGATGCTCTGCCGCTGTGGCCGGAGGCGCGCAGCAAGGCCGAGCGTGGCTACCGGTTGTGTGGAGCCGACATCGAGCCCGCCGTGCCAGCGTCCGGGCTGAGCGCCGCACAACCCGCCACCGCTGGATTTCGCGAGCTGGTCGCGGCGGAAGTAGCCGGCTGGCAGGCCGGCGTTCGCCTAGTGGAAGAGGATGCGAAAGAGGGCGTGCATCAGGTGCGCGTCGCGCTCCGGCGGCTGCGCTCGCTGTTGCGCCTCTTTGAGCCGCTCTTGCCGGCAGGGTTCGCCAGCTGGTGGCGCGGCCGCCTGGGTGGTCTGGCGCGCGAACTGAGTGTGGCCCGGGAGCTCGATGTGCTGGGCGATGAGCTGCTGGCACCGCGGGTTGCCGTGTACGGCCAGGCAGCGTGGCTGGTGGCCCTGCGCCAGCGGCTCGAACGGGAGCGCGCGGCCGCTCGCGCCGCAGCCCGGGAGCTCCTGGCCGCGCCGCGTCAGGGGCGGGCGATGCTGGAGTTTCTGGCGGCGGTCTACCCGGCGATCGAGGTTGCGGCGCCGGCAGCGCCGGGGCTTGGCGACTTCGCTGCCGCCCGCATCGCCCGGCTGCGTCGGCGCTTCCGGCGCCGATTCGACAAACTCCCGGCGGCGCCGGCCGAACCCTGGCACGCGTTGCGCATCGCCGCCAAGCAACTGCGCTACGGACTCGATTTCTTTGCGCCGCTGTGGCCCCGGAAGGCGGTTGCGAACTATCGCCGGCGACTGGCGCGGATCCAGGACGATCTGGGAAGCATCCAGGATCTCGACATCGCCGTGCGGCGCCTGCGCGAGTGGTCGGTGACCGATCCGCAGCATCTGGCGGACGCGGAGCGGCTGGTGGGGCTCCATGCCCGGTGCGCGGCGGCTTGGCGCCGCAACGCGTTGCGGCAATCGCGGAAACTGTTGGTCGAGCGGCCGCCCTGGAAGCGACCACTGCAGGGCGGTCGATAACGGGAGAAAGCCTATGGATCTGTTGTTGTGGCGCCATGCGGAAGCCGAGGCCGGTGCGCCGGATCTGGCCCGCGAGCTCACCGCCAAGGGCCGCGCGCAGGCGCAGCGCATGGCGCGGTGGCTGGCGGCGCACGGCCCCCGGGAGCTGGTGGTCTACACCAGCCCGGCGGTGCGGGCCCGCCAGACCGCGGTGGCATTCGATCGGCCCTGCCGCATCCTGGAGGCACTCGCGCCGGGCGGCAGCGCCGCGGCGCTGCGCGCGGCCACGCCCTGGCCGGATGCCGCTGCCGCCTGGCTGCTGGTGGGGCACCAGCCGACCCTGGGGCAGTTGGCGGCGCTGCTGCTGGGCGGAACAGAGGCCGACTGGAGCCTGCGCAAGGGGGCGCTGTGGTGGTTGCGCAGCCGCTGCCGGGAGGGTCGCTGGCAGACGCAGCTCTACGCCGTACAGGATCCGGCACTACTCCTATAGAATGGCCGGCCCGGATCGCGGAGGCCGTGCCATGCTGCGCAAGATTCTGATCGCCAATCGCGGCGAAATCGCCGTGCGCATCGTCCGCGCCTGCGCCGAGATGGGCATCCGCTCGGTGGCGATCCACTCCGAGGCCGACCGCCACGCCCTGCATGTGAAGAAGGCCGACGAGGCGCATTCGATCGGCACCGATCCGGTGTCGGGGTATCTCAACGTTCACCGCATCGTCAATCTGGCCGCCGAGACCGGCTGCGATGCCATTCATCCGGGCTACGGGTTTCTGTCGGAAAAC